>CALXGZ010000076.1 GCA_944387975.1 uncultured Faecalibacterium sp. | reverse complement strand
CGGTCGTCATCTCCGGCTCGGGCAACGTCGCCATCTACGCCTGCGAGAAGGCCACCCAGCTGGGCGGCAAGGTCGTCACCATGAGCGACTCCAACGGCTACGTCTACGACCCCAACGGCATCGACCTTGATTACGTCAAGGACCTGAAGGAGGTCCGCCGCGGCCGCATCAAGGAGTATGCCGACACCCACCCCGCCGCTACTTACGTGGCCGATTGCAGCCGCATCTGGGAGGTGCCCTGCGACATCGCGCTGCCCTGCGCCACCCAGAACGAGATCAACAAGGCCTCGGCCGAGACCCTGGTGAAGAACGGCTGCACCGTCGTGTGCGAGGGCGCGAACATGCCCAGCACCCCCGAGGCCATCGAGGTCTACCTGTCCAACGGCGTGCTGTACGGCCCCGCCAAGGCCACCAACGCCGGCGGCGTCGCCACCTCCGGCCTGGAGATGAGCCAGAACAGCGAGCGCCTGAGCTGGAGCTTCGAGGAAGTGGACGCCAAGCTCAAGGGCATCATGGAGGGCATCTTCCACGCCAGCTACGACGCCTCCGTCGCCGCGGGCGCCGAGGGCAACCTGATGGTCGGCGCCAACTGCGCGGGCTTCCTCAAGGTGGCCACCGCGATGATGGCCCAGGGCGTCACCTACTAAGCGAAACACAAATCATCCTGCATACGGCGGGGGCCCCCACAAGGGGCCCCCGTTTGGCGTGTCAAAAAAGGCCCGGCGCGGCTCGTTTTGGGACGGATTTTGCCCAGGCGCTTCTCAAAGCGAGGAAAATTTGGTATACTAAGACAATTGAATATGCAGGATAGGAGCGAGAGCATGCAGAGCGCAGAAGATTTGAAGCTGAAAGAGCGGGCCCGCCGCCAGCGGGAGCTTGCCCGTTTGATCGAGCCTGAGTTCCGCCCCGGCAAGGTGCTGGTGATGGGGGACTGCGGCCTGGCGCGGGCCCTGCGGGACCGGCAGATCGACGCCTGGGGCCTGGGCGCGCAGGAGGCCGAAGCGGCAGGGGAGAAGTGGCTGTCCGCCGGGTGGACGCTGCCCGCCCGCTGGCCCGCCCGCTACGACCTGGTGGTGGTGCAGGGCGAGGACGCCCCCTGCCCGGCGGTCTTACCCGGGGCGCAGCTGTTGTTCCCCACGGGGGAGCCGGAGGCGGCCTCGGTGCTGCCGGCCTGGGCGGGCGCGCTGGACGCCGCCGGCCTGCGCCGGGACTTTGCCTGGAAGAGCTGGGGCGCGCTGAGCGGCGCGGCCCTGTTCCGCCCTGCCCGGGCCGGCGCGGAGGAGGGCCTGGCGGAGGGCTACGAGAACGCCCTCGACGCGCTGCGCCTCAAGCTGGAGCGCGCCGAGCAGAGCTGCCGCGACTACCAGAAGCTGACCGACCACCAGCGCGCCGAGCTGTCGGCCGCGCATGAGCACGAGCAGCAGCTGGAAAACGCCCTGAACAGCGTCACCCAGTCCCATTGCTGGAAGGCCACCTGGCCGCTGCGCTACCTGATCAGCAAGCTGCGGGCCGTGCTGGCCGCGCTGCCGCTGCTCGCCTTGCTGGGGCAGCTGCGGCGCGAGGGCCTGGCCGGCATCCGCCGCCGCCGGGCCGACCGGGCCTATTTCAACGCCAACTTCCCCGGCAAGACCTTCAAAGCGGACCGCCTGGCCCCGGTGGACCTGCTGGTGCGCCAGGCGCAGAACCAGCCGGCCGGGCCGCTGATCAGCATCGTGGTGCCGCTGTATAACACCCCCCTCGACTTTTTGACCGAGCTGCTGGATTCGGTGGTGAACCAGACCTACCGCAACTGGGAGCTGTGCCTGGTGGACGCCGGCCAGGACGAGAAGGTGGGCCGGGCCGTGGCCGCGCGCATGGCGGCCGAACCCCGCATCCGCTACCAGAAGCTGGATAAAAACGAGGGCATCGCCGGCAACACCAACGCGGGCTTTGCCCTGGCAAAGGGCGAATACATCGCCCTGCTGGACCACGACGACATCCTGCACCCCTCGGCCTTGTGGTATGTGGCAAAAGCCATCGCGGAGCAGGGGGCGGACTTCGTCTACACCGACGAGGTGACCTTTGAGGGCGAGGTGGAGCACACCACGCTCTACCACTTCAAGCCCGACTTCATGCTGGATAACCTGCGGGCCAACAACTATATCTGCCACCTCAGCGTGTTCAAGGCCAGCCTGCTGCAGGCGGCGGGCGGCGGCGAGCGCGGCGAATACAACGGCAGCCAGGACTATGACCTCTACCTGCGCCTGACCGAGCAGGCCGAAAAGATCGTGCATATCCCGCACGTGCTGTACTACTGGCGGGCCAGCCCCACCAGCGTGGCCGGCGGCATCGAGGCGAAGCTCTATTGCATCGAGGCGGCCGTCAAGGCCCTGTACGCCCACTACGCCCGCGAGGGCGTGGCCGTGGACGAGGTGGCCTCCATCCCCGACACGCCCGGCTTTTACAAGACCGATTACACCATCGAAAAGCCCGGCCGCGTCAGCATCCTGATCCCCAGCTGCGACCACGCCAGGGACCTGCGCACCTGCGTCGAGTCCATCTACGCCAAGACCACGTACCCCGACTTCGAGATCATCGTCATCGAGAACAACAGCAAAGAGGAAGAGACCTTCCGCAATTACGAGCGGCTGGAAAAGCAGCACCCCGGCACCTTCCGCGTCGTGCGGTGGGAGGGCACGGGCTTCAACTACAGCGCGCTGAACAACTTCGGCGAGAAGTTCGCCACCGGCGACTATATCCTGCTGCTGAACAACGACACCGAGGTGATCACCCCGCGCTGGCTGGAGGAGATGGTCATGTTCGCCCAGCAGCAGCGCATCGGCTGCGTGGGCGCAAAGCTGCTGTACCCCGACGACACCATCCAGCACGCGGGGCTCGGCTTTGGCCATTTGACCTTGGCGGCCCACATGCACAAAAATTTCCCCGTGGCGAACCCCGGCTATATGGGCCGGCTGGTCTACGCGCACGACGTCTACGGCGTCACCGGCGCCTGCCTGATGGTGCGCCGGGAGGTATACGAGGCCCTGGGCGGCCTGGACGAGAGCTTTGCCGTGGCCTTCAACGACGTGGACTTTTGCGTGCGGGTGCGCAAGGCGGGCTACCAGAACCTGTTCACCCCCTTCGCGATGCTGTACCACTATGAGAGCAAGAGCCGCGGCCTGGACGAGGCGCCCGAAAAGCGCGCCCGCTTCGTGTCGGAGGTGACGCGCTTCCAGACGCGCTGGAAGGCGGAGCTGGCCGCCGGCGACCCCTGCCTGAACCCGAACTTCGATCTGGACCGGGACGACTTCAGGATCAAGCTGCGGCCGCTGGAATGAACGTGAAAACCCGAGGGAGGACCCTGTTTTGAAGCTGTCCGCGTGTATCGTGACCTATAACGACCAGGCCGAGGCCCTGCGGGCCGCGGCCTCGGTGCTCAAGCATACCCGCCGCCACCCGCTGGAGCTGTACCTGGTGGACAACGCCAGCACCGACGGCACCGGCGCGGCCCTGGAAGAGGCCGCCGCCTCCGGCAAGCTGGCCGCCGCCCCGGGCCAGAGCGTCCGGGTCATCCGCCGGCAGGCGAACGTGGGCTTTGGCGCGGGGCACAACACCGTGCTGCCCAGCCTTGCCAGCGACTACCACTTTATCCTCAATCCCGATATCCTGCTGCGGGAGGATACCCTCTCGGACCTGGCGGAGTGGATGCAGGCGCACCCGGCCGCCGTGATGGCCCGGCCGCGCCTGTGCTTCCCGGACGGGCGGGTGCAGGTGCTGCCGCTGCGGCGGTGCAGCCTGCGGCCGATGGTGTACCGGCAGCTGAGCTTCCTCTCCTTTTGGAAAAAGTACAACGACGCCTACGTCATGGCCGGCGAGGACCTGAGCGTCCCCCGGCAGATCGAGTTCTGCACCGGCAGCTTTGCCGCCGTGCGCACCGACGCCTTCCGGGCGGCGGGCGGCTTCGACGAGGGCTATTTCATGTACGTCGAGGACGCCGACCTGACCCAGAAGATGCTGCAGCGCGGGCAGGTGTGGCTGGTGCCGCAGTTCACGGCCATCCACGTGTGGCACCGCGCCGCCCACCGCAGCCTGGGCCCCATGGCCCAGCAGACGAAAAGCCTGTGCCGCTATTTTAAAAAGTGGGGCTTCCGGTGGTAGTTGATTTTTCGCCTCTGGCAGTGTAAAATAACAATAGGGCCCGTCTGCCAGCGAGGGGGCGGGCCTTTTTGCATTGTTGACAGCGGACGCAGCCTCCGCTTTGTGATCGGGCGCGCGCGGCCACCTGCGCCGCCCGGGAGCTGCACAACTTTTGAACTTACAAAAAGGAGTGCACTGAATGAAAGGCATTATTCTCGCCGGCGGCGCCGGCACCCGGCTTTACCCGCTGACTATGGTCACCAGCAAACAGCTTCTGCCGGTCTACGACAAGCCCATGATCTATTACCCCCTGTCCACCCTGATGCTGGCCGGCATCCAGGATATCCTGATCATCTCGACGCCGGAGGACACCCCCCGCTTCGAGCATCTGCTGGGGGACGGCAGCCAGTACGGCATCCACCTGCAGTACAAGGTGCAGCCCTCGCCCGACGGGCTGGCCCAGGCCTTTATCCTGGGGGAGGAGTTCATCGGCGGCGACTGCTGCGCCATGATCCTGGGGGATAACATCTTCTACGGCAACGGCTTCTCCCGCATTTTGAAGAACGCCGTGCACAACGCCGAGACGAACGGCCGCTGCACCGTCTTCGGCTATTACGTGCAGGACCCCGAGCGCTTCGGCATCGTCGAGTTCGACGCCGACGGCAAGGTGCTCAGCGTGGAGGAAAAGCCCCAGAACCCCAAGAGCAACTACGCCATCACCGGCCTGTACTTCTACAACAGCAAGGTGGCTGAAATGGCAAAGCAGGTCAAGCCCTCCGCCCGCGGCGAGCTGGAGATCACCACGCTGAACGACATGTACCTCAAGCAGGGCGAGCTGGACGTCCAGCTGCTGGGCCGCGGCTTCGCCTGGCTGGACACCGGCACGATGGACAGCCTTGTGGAGGCCGCCGACTTCGTGCAGATGATCGAAAAGCGCCAGGGCATCAAGATCAGCGCCCCTGAGGAGATCGCCTTCAAGTACGGGTGGATCAGCCGCGACAAGCTGCTGGAGTCTGCCGCGCGCTACGGCAAATCCCCCTACGGGCAGCACCTGAAAAACGTCGCCGACGGCAAGCTGAGATATTAAGAGGTGAACCCATGAAAATCATCGTCACTGGCTGCAAGGGGCAGCTGGGCACCGAGATCATCAAGCAGCTGCGGGAAGGCAAAAGCGAGATCGGCCCCATCCCCGAAAAGCTGCTGAACGCCACCGTCATCGCGGTGGACCTGCCCGAGCTGGACATCTCCAACTACAAAGCGGTGGACGACTTCATCCGCCGGTATAAGCCCGACGTCATCATCAACTGCGCCGCCTACACCAACGTGGACGGCTGCGAGGTGAACCACGACGCCGCCTACA
>CALXGZ010000075.1 GCA_944387975.1 uncultured Faecalibacterium sp. | reverse complement strand
GGCAGATGCTCTCCCAGCTGAGCTAAACTTCCACAATATGGAGCGGCCGACGAGGCTCGAACTCGCTACCTCCACCTTGGCAAGGTGGCGCTCTACCAGATGAGCTACGGCCGCATATTCCATGTGGCGCGCCAGCCTTTGGGCCGGCGACGAAGCATATTATACCCGACTTTGGCCTTCTTGTCAACACATAATTCTGCATTTTGCGCAAAAATACAATTTGCATTGCATTATCGCGCGAAACACTGTATAATAAGGTTTAGTTGGCAGGGGGCCCGTTCCCCTGCGGGAATGGAACTATATGTATATAAAGGAGTTTTCGCCATGTACAGGATCACCCAAAGGGTTGAGCTCAACCCGACCGTGACCAAGCTCAGCATCGAAGCGCCCCTGATCGCGCAGAAGGCGCAGCCGGGCCAGTTTATCATCGTCCGCCCCCTGGAGGACAGCGAGCGCATCCCCCTGACCATCGCCGGCTACGACCGGCAGGCTGGTACCGTCGATATCATTTTCCAGGTGGTGGGCGACACCACCATCGAGCTGAACGCGCTGAAGGTCGGCGACCCGGTCCACGACTTTGTCGGCCCGCTGGGCCGCCCCACCGAGACCGACGGCCTGAAAAAGGTCTGCGTCGTGGGCGGCGGCGTGGGCTGCGCCATCGCCCTGCCCATCGCCCGCAAGCTGCACGAGGAGGGCTGCGTCGTCCACAGCATCATCGGCTTCCGCACGAAGGACCTGCTGATCCTCGAGGACGACTTTGCCGCCTGCAGCGACGAGCTGCGCGTGATGACTGACGACGGCAGCTACGGCCAGAAGGGCGTCGTCACCGCCGCACTGGAAGAGCTGATCGCCGCCGGCAACCAGTACGACGAGGTGATCACCATCGGCCCGCTGATCATGATGAAGTTCGTGGTCAAGACCTGCCAGAAGTACCACATCAAGAGCGTCGTCTCGATGAACCCCATCATGATCGACGGCACCGGCATGTGCGGCGGCTGCCGCCTGACTGTGGGCGGCAAGCTGAAGTTCGCCTGCGTGGACGGCCCCGACTTTGACGGCGACCTGGTGGACTTCGACGAGGCGATGGCCCGCGGCTCGATGTACCGGCCCTTTGAGGCGCGCGCCCGCGAAGAGGCCTGCCACCTGTTCCAGATGGAGGTGAAGTGACGATGGCTTTCAACATGGACCCGAAGAAGTGCCCCATGCCCGCCCAGGACCCCGCGGTCCGGCGGCATAACTTCAGCGAGGTGGCCCTGGGCTACACCGCCGACATGGCCATCAGCGAGGCCAAGCGCTGCATCCACTGCAAGAACAAGCCCTGCGTCGACGGCTGCCCCGTCGGCATCAAGATCCCCGAGTTCATCGCCCAGGTGGCCGAGGGCAACTTCGAGGCCGCCTATCAGATCATCAGCGAGGACTCGGCCCTGCCCGCCGTCTGCGGCCGCGTCTGCCCGCAGGAGAGCCAGTGCGAGGGCCGCTGCACCCGCGGCATCAAGAACGAGCCCGTGGGCATCGGCCGCCTGGAGCGCTTCGTCGCCGACTGGCACCGCGAGAATGTCCACACCGACCCCGCCGTCCCTGCCCCGAACGGCCACAAGGTGGCCATCATCGGCGCAGGCCCGGCCGGCCTGACCGCCGCCGGCGACCTGGCCAAGATGGGCTACAAGGTCACCGTCTATGAGGCGCTGCACGTGGCGGGCGGCGTGCTGATGTACGGCATCCCCGAGTTCCGCCTGCCGAAGGCCATCGTCCAGCAGGAGATCGAGGGCCTGAAGGCCCTCGGCGTCGACATCGAGTGCAACATGGTCATCGGCCGCATCCTGACCGTCGACGAGCTGATGGGCGCTTACGGCTACGAGGCCGTGTTCATCGGCACCGGCGCGGGCCTGCCCCGCTTTATGGGCATCCCCGGCGAGAGCCTGAAGGGCGTGTACTCGGCCAACGAGTTTTTGACCCGCTCCAACCTGATGAAGGCCTACCGCCGCGACAGCCACACCCCCATCTACGTGGGCAAGAAGGTCGCCGTCGTGGGCGGCGGCAACGTCGCGATGGACGCCGCCCGCAGCGCCCTGCGCCTGGGCGCGGAGACGGTGTACATCGTCTACCGCCGCGGCATCGAAGAGCTGCCCGCCCGCAAGGCAGAGGTGGAGCACGCCGAGGAAGAGGGCATCATCTTTAAGACCCTCACCAACCCCGTGGCCATCCTGCCCGACGAGGAGGGCTTCGTGCGCGCCATCCGCTGCATCCAGATGGCGCTGGGCGAGCCCGACGCCTCCGGCCGCCGCCGCCCCATCGAGGTGGCCGGCAGCGAGTTCGAGATGGACGTGGACAGCGTGATCATGAGCCTGGGCACCAGCCCCAACCCGCTGATTCGCTCCACCACGCCCGGCCTTGAGACCAACAAGCACGGCTGCATCGTCACCGGCGGCGACGACGGCGACACCAGCCGCGAGGGCGTCTACGCCGGCGGCGACGCCGTCACCGGCGCGGCCACCGTCATCAAGGCCATGG
>CALXGZ010000074.1 GCA_944387975.1 uncultured Faecalibacterium sp. | reverse complement strand
TCACCTACTACACCGGCTTCCGCGCAGGCTTCTCCTTCTCGGCCGGCGCGACCGACCTGGTCTTCTCCGCCTCGCTGCCTGCCGCTGAAAAGACCTGGATGATCATCCCCCTGGGCATCGGCGCGGCCGTCGTCTTCTTCGTAGTCTTCTACGCCCTGATCAAGGCCTTCAACTTCAAGACCCCGGGCCGTGAGGACGAGGACGAGAACACCGACGCCGAGAAGAAGGTCGTCCTGTCCAACAACAACTACACCCAGGTGGCTGCCGGCGTGCTGGCAGCCGTGGGCGGCAAGGGCAACGTCAAGAACGTTGAGTACTGCGCCACCCGCCTGCGCTTTGAGATCAAGGACTACACCGCCGTGGATGAAAAGGCCGTCAAGGCCGCCGGCGCTGCGGGCGTCATCCGTCCGAGCAAGAACGCCTGCCAGGTCATCATCGGCACCAAGGTGCAGTTCGTCTACGATGAGCTGAAGAAGATGCTCTAAGCGCCTGCGCCCTGCGCGCTGGCCTTACATGAACCGGCGGGGGCTGGTTGCCCCGTCTCCCCTTTCGATAGCCGCCGAGGGCGGGCTGAACGGCCCTGCTTTCGGCGGCTCTATTTTTATTCACGTTTCGTCCACAGCGGTATGTTATACTGACTTATATGATAAAAACGGAGGTACCACCTATGAAGATCATCCGCGCAAAAGACTACAACGAACTGTCCCGCAAGGCGGCGGGCATCATCGCGTCCCAGGTCATCCTCAAGCCCAACTGCGTGCTGGGCCTGGCGACCGGCGGCTCGCCCGTGGGCACCTACGCCCAGCTGGTGGAGTGGTACAACAAGGGCGATCTGGACTTTTCCGAGGTGACCACCGTCAACCTGGACGAGTACCGCGGCCTGCCCCGCAGCCATGACCAGAGCTACTGGTACTTCATGCAGAAGAACCTGTTCGAGCATGTGAACGTCCGCCCCGACGCCGTGCACGTGCCCGACGGCTTCAACCCCGACGCCGAGGCCGCCTGCAAGGCCTATGACCAGATCATCCACGAGCTGGGCGGCATCGACCTGCAGCTGCTGGGCATCGGCCCCGACGGCCACATCGGCTTCAACGAGCCGGCCGACCACTTCCCCCTGGGCACCCACTGCGTTGACCTGACCGAGAGCACCATCGAGGCCAACAAGCGCTTCTTCGGCGGCAACGCCGATCTGGTGCCCAAGCAGGCCTACACCATGGGCGTCGGCACCATCATGCAGGCCCGCAAGGTGCTGATGGTGGCCAACGGCAAGGGCAAGGCCGAGATCATCAAGCAGGCCTTCTTCGGCCCCGTCACCCCCGAAGTGCCCGCTTCGATCCTGCAGATGCACCCCGACTTCACCCTGGTGGGCGACGAAGAGGCGCTGTCGCTGATCTGAGCCGGCGAGACTGAGAGGGCTTATCTATGATCATCAAAAACGCACTGATCTACACCCCGGCGCACACCTTCGCGCCCGGGGACCTGGCCATCCGTGACGGCCGCATCGCGGCGGACGCCACGCCGCAGCCCGGCGAAGAGATCGTCGACGCCGGCGGGCTGTATGCCCTGCCGGGCCTGGTGGACATCCACTTCCACGGCGCGGTGGGCCACGACTTCTGCGACGGGGACGAGGCGGGCATCCAGGCCATCGCCGACTTCGAGGCCAGCAAGGGCGTACTCGCCATCTGCCCCGCCACCATGACCTATTCGGAGGAGATCCTCAACGGCGTGATGGACGCCGCCGCCGCCCACAAGAACGGCCGCGGCGCGGACCTGGTGGGCATCAACATGGAGGGGCCCTTCATCAGCCCCCACAAGCTGGGCGCGCAGAACCCGGCCTACCTCCATGTGCCCGACGTGGGCATGTTCCGCCGGCTGCAAAAACGCGCCGGCGGGCTGATCAAGCTGGTGGACATCGCCCCCGAGGAGGAATGCGCCTTCGACTTCATCTCCCAGTGCAAGGACGAGGTGCGCATCTCCATCGCGCACACCTGCACCAGCTACGATACCGCCATCGCCGCCTTCGGCCTGGGGGCCAGCCACATGACCCACCTGTACAACGCCATGCCCGGCATCACCCACCGCGAGCCGGGCCCCATCATCGCGGCGCTGGAAAAGAAGGCCGAGGTCGAGCTGATCACCGACGGCGTGCACATCCACCCGGCGATGGTCCGCTTCACCTTCAACACCTTCGGGGATGACCGCGTGATCCTCATCGCCGACAGCATGATGGCCTGCGGCCTGCCCGACGGCCAGTACAGCCTGGGCGGCCAGGCCGTCACCGTCAAGGGGCCCCGCGCCACCCTGACCGACCAGCCCGGCGTCATCGCCGGCAGCGCCACCTGCCTGTACGACTGCATGAAGCGCGCCGTCCTGGATATGGGCGTTGCGCTGGAGAGCGCCGTGCGCGCCGCCTCCGAGAACCCCGCTAAGAGCATCGGCGTCGACGCCGACTACGGCTCGCTGGCGGCGGGCCGCTACGGCAACGTCATCCTGGCCGATAAGGCCCTCGAGATCCACGCCGTGATCCAGAAGGGCGTGCGCATCAAGTAAACCCCGCTTTCCTCCATCTTCACAGGGAATGTAAACTTTAGGGCTATCTTTTCGGCCCCGAGTTTACATTCCCTTTTCATTTGCGGCAAAACGCTGCGCAAAACTTTACATGGATTTTTCCCCGGCATGGTCGCAGCAAGCGCGCTTCCGTTGTACAATGGTGGCGTCCCGAGAGGAAAACACCAAGCGATAAAGCAAAAGATATGCCGGGCGCGACACGAGGCCCGGACCTGTGATCTTGGAGGAAATACTTATGAAAAAGATCGATCGTCGTTCTTTCCTGGCTGTCTGCGGCGCTGTGGCCGCAGCCGGCGCCCTGACCGCCTGCGGCGGCAGCTCTTCCAGCTCCACCGCCGCTTCCAGCTCGACGGCTTCGTCCACCGCTTCCTCGGTGGCTTCTTCCGCCGCTAAGGCTGCCAACGACCTGAGCAGCCTGTCCGGCACCGTCGCCACCGGCGGCTCCACCTCGATGAACAGCGTCATCGAGGCCCTGAGCGAGGGCTTCGCCGAGGTGGCCCCCGGCGTCACCGTCAGCTACGACCCCACCGGCTCCGGCGCGGGCATCACCGGCGCGGTGGAGCAGACCCTGGACATCGGCCTGGCCTCCCGCGCGCTGCACGACGACGAGACCGGCGTCACCGCCACCACCATCGCCCTGGACGGCATCGCGATGGTCGTCAGCAACGAGAACCCCGTCTCTGACCTGAGCATCGAGCAGCTGGCCCAGATCTTCCGCAAGGAGGTCACCAACTGGGCCGACGTCGGCGGCGAAGACGGCGAGATCGTCGTCATCGGCCGTGAGGCCGGCTCCGGCACCCGCGACGGCTTCGAGAGCATCGTGGGCGTCGAGGACGAGTGCGTCTACGACCAGGAGCTGACCGCCACCGGCGCCGTCATTTCGGCCGTCGCCTCCAACAAGCTGGCCATCGGCTACGCCTCCCTGTCCGCCGTCGGCGACACCGTCAAGACCCTGACCGTCGAGGGCGTCGAGTGCAGCGAGGCCACCGTCCTGGACGGCAGCTACAAGGTGCAGCGCCCCTTCAACTTCATCACCAACGACTCCGTCGAGCTGAGCGACGCGGCCAAGGCCTTCATCGACTTCGCCGTCAGCGAGGACGCGGCCGAGCTGATCCGTCTGGCCGGCGCCGTCCCCCTGGTGGACGCCGAGTAAGGGCTTTGCCCCCTGCTTGACACCCGGGGCCCTACCCTGAACCTTACCGCCTGGGGACGCATGTTCCCAGGCGCTTTTTGGGCGGGGCCGCTTTCCCAACCACGATCCTGGGGGTAGTTATGAAACAGCAAGACTCCGCTTCCGGCGCCGTTGCGATCCGGAAATTCCAAAAGCCCCACAACGCGGCCGAATGGCTGGAGCTGGTGATGAACGCCATCTTCTTCCTCTGCGGCATCCTGGCCATCGGCTGCGTCGCGCTGATCACCATTTACATGGTCATCTCGGGCCTGCCCGCCATCGGGCAGATCGGCATCGGGGACTTCCTCCTCGGGCAGGAGTGGGCCTCCACCGCCGACGAGCCCAAGTTCGGCATCCTGCCCTTCATCCTCTCCAGCGTGTACGGCACGCTGGGGGCCATCCTCATCGGCATCCCGATCGGCCTTTTGACGGCGGTCTTCCTCTCGAAGGCGGCCGCGCCCAAGCTGCGCACCGCCGCCACCTCCGCCATCGAGCTGCTCAGCGGCATTCCCAGCGTCATCTTCGGCCTGCTGGGCATGCAGCTGCTGGTGCCCGCCGTGGCCGCCGTCTTCGGCCGGGCCTCGGGCGCGTGCCTGCTCAGCGCCATCCTGGTTTTGTCCATCATGATCCTGCCCAGCATCGTCTCGGTCTCGGTCACGGCGCTGAACGCCGTCCCCCGCGAGTATGAGGAGGGCAGCCTGGCCCTGGGCGCCACCGACGCCGAGACCTGGTTCAAGGTCAGCGTCCCCGCCGCCAAAAGCGGCATCGCCGCCGGCATCGTGCTGGGCATCGGCCGCGCCGTGGGCGAGGCCATGGCCGTGATGATGGTGGCCGGCAACAGCCCCAACATGCCCGGCCTGTTCAAGAGCGTCACCTTCCTGACCACCGCCATCGCCAAGGAGATGAGCTACGCCAGCGGCCTGCAGCGGCAGGCGCTGTTCAGCATCGGGCTGATCCTGTTCATCTTCATCATGCTCATCAACCTGGTCCTCAACTTCTTCCTGAAAGGAGGCAGCAAGGGTGAAAAGTGATCGCTACGCGGATTTCTCGCCGTCCCGCCGGCTGTGGAACCAGTTCTTCACCGGGGCGGTGTGGGTGGCCGCCGTCTTCGTCATCGTCCTGGTGGTGGGCATCATCGGCATGGTGCTGGTGCGCGGCCTGCCCCACGTCAACTGGACCTTCCTGACCACCACCTCCAGCATCCTGCGGGGTACCAAAGGTATTTTGCCAGCCATCATCAACACGCTGTATATCATCCTGCTCACGCTGATCATCGTGCTGCCGCTGGGCGTGGGCGCGGCGGTCTACCTGACCGAGTACGCCACCAACCGCAAGCTGATCGCGGCCATCGAGTTCACGAACGAGACGCTGGCCGGCATCCCCAGCATCATCTACGGCCTGGTGGGCATGCTGGTCTTCGCGCAGGCGCTGGGCTTCCAGACCAGCCTGCTGTCGGGCAGCCTGACCCTGGTCATCATGACCCTGCCCACCATCATCCGCACCACGCAGGAATCCCTCAAGACGGTGCCGCTGGGCTACCGTGAGGGCGCGCTGGGCCTGGGCGCGGGCAAGTGGCACATCATCCGCACCATCGTGCTGCCCTGCAGCATCGACGGCATCGTCACCGGCTGCATCCTGGCCATCGGCCGCATCGTGGGCGAAAGCGCGGCCCTGCTGTTCACCGCCGGCGCGGCCCAGATCATCGCCGGCAACATCCTCGAGGCCTACCGCTCCAACGGCGCGTCGCTGTCCGTGCTGCTGTACCTGCGCGCCTTCGAAAACGGCGACTTCGACTCCGCCTGGGGCATCGGCGCCATCCTGCTGGTCCTGGTCCTGGTCATCAACATCGCCGCCCGCCTGGCCAGGAAGCACCTGCGCCAAAAGGGCTGATCTAGTGAGGTAACATCGATATGGAACTGCAAAACACCACGCCCGTCATCTCGGCGAAGGATCTCGACCTGTGGTACGGCGATTTCAAGGCCCTCAAGTCCATCTCGCTGGACGTGGGCGAGCGCGAGATCACGGCCCTGATCGGCCCTTCGGGCTGCGGCAAATCCACCTTTCTGAAGACGCTCAACCGCATGAACGACCTTGTCCCCGGCGTGCGCATCCAGGGCCAGGTCACCTTGCGGGGCGAGGATATCTTTGGGCCGAACATGGTCCTGACCACCCTGCGCCGCCGCGTGGGCATGGTCTTCCAGAAGGCCAACCCCTTCCCCATGAGCATCTATGACAACATCACCTACGGCCCCAAGCTGCACGGCGTGCGCAGCAAGGCCGAGCTGGACGACATCGTCGAGAGCAGCCTGCGGGGCGCGGCCCTGTGGGATGAGGTCAAGGACCGCCTGAAAAAGAGCGCCCTGGGCCTGTCGGGCGGCCAGCAGCAGCGCCTGTGCATCGCCCGCGCCCTGGCCGTCAAGCCCGAGGTGCTGCTGATGGACGAGCCGACCTCGGCCCTCGACCCCGGCTCCACCATGAAGGTGGAAGAGCTGATGAGCGAGCTGAAAAAGAACTACACCGTCGTCATCGTCACCCACAACATGCAGCAGGCCGCCCGTATCAGCGACCGCACCGCCTTCTTCCTGCTGGGCGAGCTGGTCGAGGTGGGCCCCACGGAGGAGATCTTCAGCACCCCCTCCGACAAGCGCACCGAGGATTACATCTCCGGCCGCTTCGGCTGATGACCCTGCTTGGTAGAGAGGAGACCGATCAACTATGAGCATCCGCAAGCACTACGACGAGGCCCTGGCCGAGCTGAACCAGGCCCTGACCGAGATGGGCCAGGCCGTCACCGACGCGGTGGAAAACGCCATGGAGGCCCTGGCCGCCACCGACGCCGAGGCCGCTGCCCAGATCATCAAGGACGACAACCAGGTCAACGAGATGGAGCACGACATCGAGCACCGCTGCATGCTGCTGCTTTTGCGCCAGCAGCCGGTGGCGGGCGACCTGCGCCGCGTCTCGGCCACGCTGAAAGTGATCACCGACCTGGAGCGCATCGGCGACCACGCCGCCGACATCGCCGAGATCATGCCCCACCTCTTCGCCTCCCGCAAGGCGGGCGACCCCGCCGTCAGCGAGGCCATCCGCATGGGGCAGAAGGCCCACAAGATGGTGGCCGACGGCATGGCCGCCTTCCTGGCCGAGGACATGAACGCCGCCCAGAAGGTCATCGCGGCCGACGACGAGGTGGACTACGACTTCAACGCCATCAAGCGCACCCTGGCCGAAGAGATCGCGGCCGACCCCAGCCAGGTGGACGCCGCGCTGGATATGCTGATGGTGATCAAGTATCTCGAGCGCATCGCCGACCACGCCGTCAACCTGGCCGAGTGGGTGCAGTTCACCCGCACCGGCCTGTATAAGAACGAGAATATGTTCTGATCGAAGTTTGATCCTGTACCTGTTTTTTGGGCCTGCCGGCCAGCTGCCGGCGGGCCGCTTTTTTGTACATTCTGTGGCCGGGCTGTGGCCCTTTTATTGCCAGGATGTAAAAATTATCCCATCAGGGCGCAGCCGCAATAAAGGCTGTCCTGATTTCGTTTGTAGAATGAACGCTGCAGCGCGCCCCGGCCCCCCGGGCGGCGCGCCGCGCAGGATCGGAGGGATATTATGATCGACACAGCAAGCAGAACGGCGCGCAGCGCGGGCCGGGCCGCCACCGTAGATAAACAGGCGCTTGTGCGCGCCGCGCTCAACGAGATCACCAACAACTACAGGCAGGCCAACCTGTCCAGCGTGGCCCACAGCTACCGGGTCTCGCTGGCCTACGTCAGCGAGTGCGTCCGGGCCGAGACCGGCAAGACCTACAAAGAGCTGCTGCAGCAGCACCGCCTGGAGCTGGCTGCCCGCCTGCTGCGCCGAAGCGACATGACCGTGCAGCAGATCATCTCCCAGGTGGGCTACGAGAACACCAGCTATTTCTACCGGCTGTTCCGCGCCCGCTACGGCCAAAGCCCGCGGGAATACCGCCTCAGCCGCCTGGACAAAAAATAAACATAAAAAAACCGGCGCCGCTGGGCTTTGGGCTCAGGGCGCCGGTTTATTTTATTCGTAGTCTTCGCTGTGGTCCTCGATGGGGGCGGTGGCGCCGCCGTGGGCGGCCATATACTCCTCAAAGCTGGAGAATTTCTGCTGGGGCGGCCGCCGGCTGATCAGCACCAGGCCGGGGTCGTCGCTGCGCCCGGCGCGGCCGGCGCGGTTCTGGGCGCGGCCCTGGCCGGGGGCCGGGCTTTTGGCGGGCGCGCGGCCGGCCTGGCTGCGGCCCCGCTCGGCGGGGGCGTTCTTCGGGGCGGGGGCGGCCTTCTGGCCGCGGGCCGGCTTGTCGGCGCGGGGGGCGTCGGCGGCGGCTTTGGGCTGGTTCTTGCCCGGGCCGCGGCCGGCCTTTTTGCCCTCGGCGGGCGGCTGGGGGCGGCTGTCCCGGGCGGGGCGCTGGCCCTGCTGGCCCCGGGCGGGGCGGCCGGGCTGCGCCGCCGGCTGTTTGTCCGGGGCGGGTGCCACGGTCTTGGCGGGCAGCACGGTGGTCTCGGCCCCGGTCAAAAAGTGGGGGTCGAACTTGGCCTGCGGCTGGCCGCCCTGGGCGGGCCGGGGCTTGCCGTCCCGGCGGCCGCGCCGGGAGCGGCTGCGCTTGTCCCCGCCCTCGCCGGGGCGGGGGGCGCTCTTTTTGCTTTCGTCCATGATGTTCTCCTCTTTCTTATCGTCCGGCGGCACGGGCGTTCCGGGCTGCAGCGGCCGCACCTTGACGGGGCGGGCGGGCTGCGCCGCCTTGGCTGCGGCGGGGGCCGGCGCGGCGCCGGCGTCGTCCCAGGGGTGGCCGCTGACCACCGGGATCTTTTTGCGGTTCAGTTTTTCGATGCCGGCCAGGTACTCCCGCTCTTCGGGCGCGCAGAAGCTGACGGCCACGCCGTCCGCCCCGGCGCGGGCCGTCCGCCCGATGCGGTGGACGTAGGTCTCGGGCACCTCGGGCAGGTCGTAGTTGAACACGTGGGACAGCTCGCTGATATCGATGCCCCGGGCCGCGATGTCCGTGGCCACCAGCACCTTGGTGCGGCCGGCCTTGAAGCCCTCCAGCGCGGCCACGCGGGCGTTCTGGCTCTTGTTGCCGTGGATGGCCGCCGCCGGGATACCCTGCTTGACCAGGTCTTTGGCGATGCGGTCGGCCCCGTGCTTGGTGCGGCTGAACACCAGGGCGTTGTGCACCGGCGGCTGCAGGTTCTGGATCAGCCAGGGCAGCAGCTTGCGCTTGTCCGCCTTGGAGACGAAGTACAGGCTCTGCTGGATGCGGTCGACGGTGCTGGACACCGGGTCCACCTTGACGAAGGCGGGCTCCCGCAGGATGCCGGCGGCCAGCTGCTCGATCTCGGCGGGCATGGTGGCGCTGAACATCAGCGTCTGCCGCCGCAGCGGCAGTTTGGCGATGACGCGCTTGACGTCGTGGACAAAGCCCATGTCCAGCATGCGGTCGGCCTCGTCCAGCACGAAGATCTCGACGCCGCCCAGGTCCACGTAGCCCTGGCCGATCAGGTCGTTCAGGCGGCCGGGGCAGGCCACCAGGATATCGACGCCCTGCTTCAGCCGCTCGACCTGGGGGCCCTGGCCCACCCCGCCGAAGATGACCGCGTGCCGCAGCTTGAGGAACTGCCCGTACTGGGCGAAGCTCTCGTCGATCTGCAGCGCCAGCTCGCGGGTGGGCGTCAGGATCAGGGCGCGGATGGCGCCCGGCTGCTTGGGCGGGCGGGCGCTGAGCAGGTCCAGCATGGGCAGCGCGAAGGCCGCCGTCTTGCCGGTGCCGGTCTGGGCGCAGCCCAGCAGGTCGTGGCCCTGCAGCACCGGGGGGATGGCCCCCGCCTGGATGGGGGAGGGCTTTTCATAGCCCGCCCGCGCCACCGCCCGCAGGACGGGTTTGGATAGGTTCAGTTCTTGGAATGTCATTCTACTCCTTGGAATTCTAGGGGGAAAGTTTACTCCGCGATGCGGCGGCACTCGATGTAGTGCCGCTTTTCCTCGGCGTGCCCCATGCTGAAGGTCTTGCGCGGCAGCACGCCGCCCAGCACCACCCCGCGGAAGAGGTCGCCCTTTTCCATCGGGGGCAGCAGCAGGCCCACCGCGCCCTCCTGGGCGCTGAAGGCGCGCACCGCGGCCTCGTCGTGGACATAGTCCACCCGGGCCTCGGGGTGGTTCTCGAGGAAGTATTCCACAAATTCGTCCACCGTACCCACGCCCAGGGGCGCGGTGGGGTTTTCAAAGCTGAGGGTGCAGTCCTCCTGCACGCCGGTCAGGCGCAGCTTCTGGTCGAAGGCGTCCCCAAAACGGACGCCGGCCATGTTCTCGTCGCTCCAGGTCACCAGGTTGAGCAGCACCGTCTCGTAACTGGTGTTGAACAGCACGCGGTGGATGGGCTCGATCTCCACCGCGTCCGAGCGCACGTTGCACACCTCGGCCAGGCACCAGCGGGCGGGGTGGGTCTGGCGCTGCTCGGGGCTCAGGGTGGGCTTCAGCTCTTCCCAATAGGCCTTGGCCGTGGCGAGGGAGTGGTTGCCGTCCCCCACGGCCAGCGCCAGCGGGTGCTTGCCGGGCGCGCCGGGGTACCGGGCGGCGAAAGTCCCGGCGCTGCCGAGGGCCTCCATCGCCGCCACGACCTGCTCCACCAGGGCGGGGTCCTCCACGGCCCAGCCGGCCACGTGGCCGCCGCCCAGCATCAGCTCGCCGTCATAGAGGGGGCGCAGCCGCGCCTTTTGGGCCCCGATGGGCTCGATCAGCGTGCAGCCGGGGTCGTCGGCCAGCATCATCACGTGGGGCGTCTCCAGCTGCGCGCCGCGGCGCACCGCCATGCGCGGGGGGATGCGCTCCTCCACCGTGTTCTCGCTGGGGCGCACCGGCGACAGGCTGCCCCGGTGGTAGTTGTAGGCCTCCAGGTCCACCCGGCCCACCAGCCCCTGGCGGACGCGGCCGCTCTGCAGCGTGCGCTCGACGTAGACGAAGCCGTCTACGGCCCGGGTCAGCACCTCGCGCGTATAGCGCTGCATCGTCCGGTGGATCTCCTCCACCCGGGCGGGCAGGTCGCCGTCGGCCAGATAGACCTCGGGCAAGACCAGGTGCAGGGCGCTGGGACCCTGCGCCGCCGCGGCCGCGCGCTGCCAGTAGGCGCGGTCGCTGGTGAACTGGTCGCAGGCGATGCAGCCCCACTGCCCCAGGGGCACGGCGGCGTCGGGCAGCAGGATGTGGGCCGGCATAAAGCAGGACGTATGTTCCATCTTCAGTTCCTCACTCTCACACAAAAAGCCAGGGGGCGGGTCAGTAAAAGCGGCCGCTCTCGCTGTCCCGCACCACGACGTAGGCGGCCCCCAGTTCCTTCATGCGGGCCGCGGTCTCGGCCAGGGCGGCGGGGTCCGGGGTCTCGCCGGCGGGCAGGCCGATCACCAGGTTCTGGACGCCCAGCTGGGCGGGCAGGGCCCCCAGCGCCGGGCTGACGGCGGTGCAGCTGTCCAGGGGGTATTCATACCAGAGGGTGACGCAGCCCGCAAAGCGCGCGTCCCATGCCGCGATATCCGCCGCAAGCTGCGCGTCGCGGCTCAGGCCTCCCGTCTCGCCAAAGCTCTGCTTGGCCGACACCGCCGGCGGGAACTGGACCGCCGACAGGCACACCTGCTCGAAGCCGCAGGCGTACAGCTCCTCGATCAGGTCGGCGATGAAGCCGTTGGCCGGCGCCGCGTAGGGGTTCAGCCAGGCCTTGCCGCCGGCCGCCGCGTTGGCGGCGTCCAGCCAGAGGTAGCCGCCCTCGCCGGCGTACTGCACGGCCATGCCGCGGTCGGTGTAGGCGGCGACCGGGTCCTGGAAGGCCGCGACCCCCGCCACCGGCACCAGGCCCTCCTCCTTGAAGATGGAGGCGATCAGGCCGGGGTCGACCACGGCGGCGGCCACGCTGCGGGCGGCCGCGGGCACCGCCGAGGCATAGTAGATGTAACCGCTCGTGTCCTTGAGGGGCACCAGGGCGTAGACGGCGCCCTCCGCCGCCAGGCGCCGGGCCTCGGCGCGGATGGCCGCCTCATCGCTGAGGGCCGACAGGCTGACGGCCGCCCAGCCGCCGTCCCGGATGGCGGTGCCGGGCAGGGGCTCCGGCTCCGCCTGCGCCTCGGACGAAGCCGCCGGCGGCGCGGAAGAAGCCGGCGCGCGCGTCTCCTCGCTGGAGGCGGCCGCCTCGCTTTCCGCCGACGCCTCGGACGAGGCCGCGCTGCCGGCGTCGGGCAGGTCCCTGTCCCGCACCACGGTGTACCAGGTGTGGGTGGCCCAGTCCAGCACATAGGGCGCGGCCAGCCAGGCCGCCCCCAGCACCACCGCCGCCAGCAGCAGGATGCCCAGGGCTTTTTTGATCTTCATCCCGCGGCTGTAAAAGCTGCGGTGGTACCGCTTGACCTTTTTGTTCCGCTTTCTTCTCGGCATGGTTCCCCCACCTTTCGCATTCACTTACAGGAGCACGGTGTGCCCCGTAAAGCCATAAATCGCCAGCGCCAGCACCCCGATGTAGATCAGGGTGATGGGCATCCCGCGGAAGGCCGCGGGGATGGCCTGGCTGCGCAGCCGGTTCTGCGCCTCGGTCACCAGCAGGACGGCCAGCAGATAGCCGACGCCGCTGCCCAGGCCGAAGCCCACCGACTGCGTCAGGCTGAAGCTCTGGGTGCGGCCCAGCAGCAGCGTGCCCAGCACGCAGCTGTTCAGGGCCGCCAGGGGCAGCAGGCGCAGCAGCTGCCGCTGCCAGGGCAGCCGGATCAGGTACAAAAGGGCCATCTCCACGGCGCTGACCGCCGCGATGCAGCCCAGGTACACCAGGGGCCTTGCCGCCGGCCCCAGGCCCCAGGCCGCGGCCGCGCCGCCCGCGTACCAGGCCACCGGGGCCAGCAGCAGCTGGGTGACGCACTGCAGCAGCCCGAACAGCAGGCTGTTCGAGCGCTCGTCGCCCACCAGCTGCACCAGCCGCGAGACGCCCAGCGCCCGGGTAAAGACGGCGTTCTGCGCGAAGACGGCCAGCAGCGCGTAGCCGAAAAAGATGCTCAAAGTCTCGGCCAGGGTGGCCGGCTGGGCGGAAAGGATCGCAAGATTCACAGCTCGCCCCTCCCTTCCCTCTGCTGGCTGACCTGCCGGTTGACGATGACCTGGCTGCGGGCCTCATTGGTCAAAAAGGCCCGGTAGCGGGCGACCAGCGCGCGCCACACCGCGCTGATGACCCCCAGCAGGATAAAGCCGCCCGCCGGCATCGCGGCCAGGGGCATCAGGATCGTGTTCGCCGTCACCGGCAGGCCGAAGACCGCGCCGGTGGCCAGCCACTCGCGCACGCAGCCCACCAGCAGCAGCACGGCGGCATAGCCCACCGTCACCCGCAGGCCCTTCGAGACGGCCTTGCGCAGCGTCTCCTGCACGCGGCCGTAGCGGTAGATCAGCAGCGGCTCCACCACCAGCATGGGCAGGTAGATGCCGAGGGTCAGCAGCTCGACCCCGAACAGGCGGTCCAAAATGGGGTACACACCCATATAGATCACCGCCGCGGTGCCGCAGTACAGCAGCCCGCGGGGCAAAAGCTTCGCCCGCAGCTCTTCCTCGCTGGCGTGCTCCTGCAGGGGGGCCAGCTTGCTCAGCACAAAGCTGACCACGCGCGAGGGCGTCAGCAGCAGGGCCACCGCCACCGCCAGCATCAGGGCGTTGCGGCCGCTGGTGGCCAGCACCACCAGGGGGGCCAGGCCCATGCCCTGCATGATGACGGGGTTATTCAAAAAGATGCGGTCGTGGTGGGCGTAGCGGCCCGGGTCGCGGAGGATGGTCTCCGCCTTGCGCTGTTTCATTGGGCGGCCTCCTTTCCTCCGTTGCCGCCGGGCAGGCGGTACAGCCGGTCGACGGCGCGGTCCAGCCAGCCGGACAGGCTGTTCATGATCAAAATGGCGAAGCACACGCCCGTCTCATACACGCCGAAATAGCGGAAGCTCATGCTGACGCAGCCCAAAAGCGCGCCGTACAGCAGCTGCCCCAGCTTGCGCTGCGGGCAGGTATAGGGCTCGCTGACCAGGAAGACGGCGCTGTAAAGCGTCGCGCCGCTGACCAGCTCGTACTTGACCAGGTTCAGCCGCTGGGCCGCCGTCTCGAACAGGCCGGTGTGGACAAGGTCCGCCTGCCGCGGGAAGAAAAAGACGATGACCGCGCACGCGGCCAGAAAGCTGACGGCCGCGACGGGGCGCAGGTCCCTCTGCGTGAGCAGGAACAGCGCGCAGGCCAGCAGGATCAGCACCGCGCCGCTGCCCAGGGGCGCGGCGAACTCGCCCAAAACCAGCGACCAGCTGTTGACGGTGGGCAGGCCGCCGTTGTGCAGGGTGCTGCTCATCCCGCTGACGAGCGTCACGCCCGAGGGGTCCCACAGGGGGATGCGGGCGTAGGGCTGCGGGTACAGAAAGACCTGCTCCGGCCAGGAGACCGCCACCACCACATAGCCCACGGCCGCCGGGTGGAAGGGGTAACTGCCATAGCCGCCGAAGGCCTCCTTGCCCAGCAGCACGCCCGCCAGCACCGCCACCACCAGCACGTACCAGCTGACGGTGGCCGGCATCAGCAGCGCGATGACCAGGGCGAAGCTCTCGTTCGACCAGTCGCCCGAGCGGTAGACCCGCCGGCGCAGCAGCGCCACCAGGCGGTCGCAGAGGTTGCCGGCCAGCAGCGCCACCAGGCACAGCAGCACCGGCCGCGGCCCGTACAGGTAGGCCGACATGCACATCAGGGGCAGCGCCATCCAGCAGATGTGCTTATAATAGCCGCCCGTCCGGGCCAGGGCCGCCGCCTGTTTGTTTCGTATCGTTTGTTCCATCGGTCGTCCTCGTCTCACGCAAAAGTCACAGCGCCGCGAAGGCGCGCGCCGCGGCGGCCGGGTCTGCCGCGCCGAAGACGGCGCTGCCCGCCACCAGCACATCCGCGCCGGCCTCGACGCAGAAGGGCGCGGTCTCGGCGTTGACGCCGCCGTCCACCTCCAGCAAAAAGCCGAGGCCGCGGGCGTCGCGCTCCTTTTTCAGCGCCTCCAGCTTGTACAGGGCCGAGGACTGGAACTTCTGCCCGCCGAAGCCGGGCTCCACGCTCATCACCAGCACAAGGTCCAGCTGCTCCAGCCAGGGGTACAGCGCCCCGGCGGGGGTGCCGGGCTTGATGGTCATGCCGGCCTTGCAGCCCGCCGCGCGGATGGCGGCCAGCACCGCGCCGGGCTCGTCCTCCGCCTCAAGGTGGAAGTTGATCAGCCCCGCCCCCGCCTTCGCGAAGGCGTCCACGTAGTCCAGCGGGTGGCTGATCATCAGGTGTACGTCAAAAAAGGCGCTGGGCATGCCGCGGTGCAGGCTGGCCAGCACCGGCACGCCAAAGCTGATGTTCGGCACGAAATGGCCGTCCATCACGTCGAAATGGAGCATCGCGGCCCCGGCGTCCAGCGCGAGGCGGCAGTCCGCCTCCAGGCGGCAGAAGTCGGCAGATAGGATAGATGGGCTGAGGATCGCCATGATATGTTTACTCTCCGTCGTATCAAAAATTTTTAGTCCGTTTGGTTTTCGCCCCCGCCGGGCGGGGGCCACATTTTAGTGTACACGAAAACGGCGCAAAAATCAAACCCGCCGCCGTCTTTTTCACCGAAATGCCCCAAACGCTCAGCCGGCGCGGCCGCCGGAGGCGGTCTCGGTACTGTCGTCGGACAGCTTCAGCAGGTCGCCGCGGCCCGGCACCTCCACCGGCAGGGTAAAGACAAAGCGGCACCACTCGCCCTGCTTGCTCTCGGCGCGGATCTGCCCGCCGGACAGATTGACCAGCACCTTGCAGATGTGCAGCCCCAGCCCGGCCCCCCGGGCGTGCAGCCCGCGGGACTTGTCCTCTTTGTAAAAGCGGTCGAAGACGAAGGGCAAAGCCTCCGGGGCGATGCCCTGGCCGCTGTTCCAGATGGCGATCTCGGCCTCGGGGCCGAGCTTTTCGACGCTGAAGCGGATGACCCCGCCCGCCGGCGTGAACTTGATGGCGTTGTCCAGCAGGTTATACACCACCTGGTGGATCAGGTCGGGGTCGGCGTAGACCAGCACGCGCTCGTCCATCGTCAGGCCCTCGAGGTCGATCTGGCCGTCGTTGATGCGCTGCTCGGCCGAGAGGGCCACGCCGGTGAGCGTCTCCCAGATATTGAACATGCGGGCGTTGACCTGGTACTCGCCCGACTCCAGCTTGGACAGGTCGAGCATGTTCTGCACCAGGCGCGCGAGGCGGCCTGTCTCCTGGCTGACCAGCTGCAAATAGTGGTTTTGCAGCTCGGGCGGGATGGTGCCGTCCAGGATGCCGTCGATGAAGCCCTTGATCGTGGTCATGGGGGTGCGCAGCTCGTGGGCGATGTTGCCCATGAACTGCCCGCGGGAGGAATCGATCTCCTGCAAGTTGGCGGCCATGGTGTTGAAGGTGCGGGCCAGGTCGGCGATCTCGCCGTCGCCGTCCACGGCCTCGACCCGGACGGAGAAGTCCCCGCCGCCGAACTTCTGCGCCGCCTCGCTGATGCGGTGCAGCGGCTCGGTCAGGTTGCGCATCAGGAACATGGTCAGCACGCTGGCGCAGATCAGCATCAGGCAGGCCGACAGCAGGAAGTTCGAGCCGAAGCGCCCGACGAAGGCCTCCAGCATCTGGCCCGAGGCGCACACGAAGAGGTAGGCCCCCGGCCCGCCGTCGCTGCGCAGGATGGGCCGCGCCGAGACGTAAAAGCGCTCGTCGAACGCGCCGCCCAGCTTGCCCATCTCGTGGTAGACGCCGTCCTCGGCGGCGGCCGCGGCCACCTCGGCCAGGACGCCGCCGGGCACGGCCTCGCCGGTCAGGTGGTCGCTGTTGGATGCCAGCACCACCTGCCCCGCGCTGTCGGTGAAAAAGAGGTAGACGTTGGCGCTCTGGCCGATCAGGTCCACCTTGCCGAGGATGGCCTCCAGCCGGGCGCTGGCGGCGCTGTCCTCCCCGGCGCCGTCCAGGCCGTCCCACACGTAGGTCGCGGTGCGGGCGGCCAAATCGCCGACGTCGTCCAGGGTGGCGAAGCGCTCCTGCGCGAAATAGCGGCTGAACAGCACCAGCTGGGACAGGCCCATGACGGCCACCCCCAGGATCATCAGGGTGGCCACGGTGGAAAAGAAGGCCACCGAGATACTTTTGCGCATTATTGACGCACCTCGAACTTATAGCCCACGCCCCAGACGGTCTTCAGCTCCCACTTGTCGGAGGCGCCGGCCAGCTTTTCGCGCAGGCGCTTGACGTGCACGTCGATGGTGCGGGAGTCGCCGTAGTACT
>CALXGZ010000073.1 GCA_944387975.1 uncultured Faecalibacterium sp. | reverse complement strand
AAAACAAAGGAGGTTTGCAGGATGGCGAATGTTGTGATCATCGGGTCGGGCCCGGCGGGGGTGTCGGCGGCGCTGTATACCGCGCGCGCCGGCATCGACACCACCGTGCTGACCAAGGGCCCCGGCGCGCTGGCCCGGGCCGAGGGCATCGAGAATTATTACGGCGTGCCGGGCCCCGTCCCGGGCGCGGAGCTGGAGCGCCGCGGCATCGAAGGGGCGAAGGCCGTGGGCGTCAAGTTCGTGCAGGCGGAGGCTGTGGGCCTGACCTTCACCGACAAATTGACCGTCGAGACGCTGGCCGGCGACTGGCCCGCCGACGCGGTGATCCTGGCGACGGGCGCGTCCCGCGCGGCCCCGCGCATCCCGGGCCTTGCGGCGCTGGAAGGCCGGGGCGTGGGCTACTGCGCCACCTGCGACGCCTTTTTCTACCGCGGCAAGGACGTGGCCGTCCTGGGCAGCGGCGAGTACGCCCTGCATGAGGCATCGGCCCTGCTGCCGCTGGCCAAAAGCGTCACGCTGCTGACGGGCGGCGCGCCGGTGACGGCCAGCTTCCCGCCGGAGGTGGCGGTGCGCAGCGAGGCGGTGGAGGCCATCCTCGGCGAGGAGGAGGGCCGCGTGCGCGGCGTGCGCCTGGCCGGGGGCGAGGCGCTGGCGCTGGACGGCGTGTTCGTGGCGCTGGGCGTCGCGGGCAGCACGGCCCTGGCCCGCAAGATGGGGGCCGAGGTGGAGGGCAACCGCATCGTGGTGGACGAGCGCATGATGACCAGCGTGCCCGGGCTGTTCGCGGCCGGGGACTGCACCGGCGGCCTGCTGCAGGTGGCCAAGGCCGTATACGAGGGCGCCGTGGCCGGCAACGAGGCGGCCAAGGCCTTGCGGAAAGGCGGCTTTTATGGAGCGTAAGGACGCCGCCTGCGAGGGCTGCCTGGCCCGGGCCTTCCCCTTCTGGGACAAGCTGACCGCCCCCCAGCAGGAGTACCTGTGCCGCCTGACGCGGCCGGTGCACTACGACAAGGGCGCCCATGTGCACAGCCCCACCGAGAACTGCGTGGGCATCCTGCTGCTGCGCTCGGGGCAGCTGCGGGCCTACCTGCTGTCGGAGGACGGGCGGGATGTGACGCTGTACCGCCTGTTTGCGGGGGATGTGTGCATCCTGTCGGCCTCCTGCGTGCTGGACGCCGTCACCTTTGACGTGCACATCGACGCCGAAGAGCCGGTGGAGGCATGGTGCATCGGCGCGGGGGCCTTCAAGCGCGCGATGGACGAGAACGTCTACGTCCGCTGCTACGCCTACCAGCTGACGGCCGAGAGCTACTCCGAGACGATGTGGGCCATGCAGCAGGTGCTGTTCATGAGCGCGGACCGCCGCCTGGCCATTTTCCTGGCCGACGAGCTGGCCAAGACCGGCGGCGACGAGCTGCGCATGACCCACGACCAGATCGCCCGCTACATGGGCACCGCCCGGGAGGTGGTCAGCCGGATGCTGAAATACTTCGCCGGCGAGGGCCTGGTGCGCCTGTGGCGCGGCGGCCTGACCGTACTGGACAAGCCCCGCCTGCAAAAGCTGGCCCGCGGCGAGGCCCCCGGCCGCGGCCGCAAACGGGCGTAGGGGCCGGGGGAATATTCTTTTTTGGGGAAAATATACAATTACCCAAATGCCCCCTCCGCCGCGCGCGTGGGTGCCCGGTTTTCCCCCTCAGTCAGCTTGGGTGGCGCTCCCGATTTCCCCCTCCGCCGCGGGGTGCCCAAAGTTTCCCCCTCAGTCAGCTTCGCTGACAGCTCCCCCGCACGCGTGGGAGCCTATAATGTAGGGATTTTGAATAAGTAAGCCGAAAGGCCCTGTCTTTAACCCATATGTTTGGGATAAAGGTAGGGCCTATTTATTTTAAATCCATTCCTTATAGCCTCCCACGCGTGCGGGGGAGGTGTCACAGGGAGCGCAAGCGGACTGTGACGGAGGGGGGAAAGTTTGGGCGCTCCCGCACGTGTTGAAAACCCTACCCCCTTTCCCGCGCAAAATTCCTCCCAAGTAAGGATAAGCCCAAAACACCCAGAAAACACGCAAATAACACATAAATATACATAAAATAAGGCATAAAATCCAAGCATATACACTCCGCCCACCCCCGGGCGGTAAAGAAAATAAAGCAAAAAGGCAAAAATAGTAAATCGGGCCTTGACACCGGGGGGGGTATGTTATAATGCCTTCGAAAGGAAATGGACCTTCCTTTCAACCTGTTTTGGGTCTTCATTTTTATGCACTACTAAGGAGGAAAATTCACTATGAAACTCAAAAAGTTTGCTGCTATGATGCTGGCCGGCGTGATGGCCGTCAGCATGCTGGCTGGCTGCTCTGGCAAGGGTGGCAATGGTGGCGACGATAATCAGGGCGAAGTCGTCAATACTTCTTCTCTGGTCACCGCTATCAACGGTGCTCAGGAGGATGTGGACTTTACCGCAAACGCTTCTTTGACCAGCCTTGTGTCTAAGGTTGCCAGTATCTATGGTACCGAGAACGACGCGATTGAGCAGAACATTTTCAACTATCTCAGCAACTCGACCGGCAACGAGTATGGCCCGCTCTATAATGTTACTTACGAGAGCGATGAAGGAGATTTATTTGTCAATGTCATTGGGGTCGATGGCAAGGCTGTTGTGAAGAATGGCGAGAAAGTCACCGAGTGTATTTTCTTGTTTGTTGACAGTTTTGAGGCCTACAATGAAGAGGCTGCTCAGAAGATCATGGCCCGCCACGCTGCTGAAATGATCGGCAATATGGAACTGCCTGAGACGACCTTTGTGACTGCCGACGATGCAACGGGCGATAATCCGGCCACTGCACAGGATGACGAGTATGTCGACTTTAGCTACACTGGTGAGCTGAGCGATATGGTAGCTATTAAGGCCATTGATGGCACTACCACTTACTACGCCGTTGGTACTATTACCCAGACTTGCACTGTTAGCACCTTTGGTAAGTAAGCTCTAAGCAGAAATCGGGACAAACAATACTTATAACAAATGCAGCGCACCATGCTGCGTTTGATGTAAGGAGAACGCAAACCGTGAGACAGTTTGCGAGCTCAGCAATACCCTCCTATGGTGATGTAAAGGGGGCGCGCTGTGGAGCGTGCACCGTCCGGGCTTGATTGCAACAGGCACAGAAACTTTGCGTCCAAAAAGATAGAGAGAGGTCCCTTTGCGGGGCCGGCTGCAAGGCCGGCCCCGCATTGCTGTTTGGGCACCCCTCTCAGTCACAGGGCGCTTGCGCACCCTGTGACAGCTCCCCCGCGGGGGGAGCCAAGTGCACGCCCGTGGGTATAAGGAAAACTTGGCGGTAAGGCGAAGTTTCTCTGGGCTTTACCTTACCACCAAGTTTGCCGTGTTCGACGCAGTTACACTTGCCTCTCCCTGCGGGAGAGGTGGCACGGCGCTGTGCGCCGTGACGGAGAGGGGTGCAAATGTTTCTCTGGACAAACCGCGGGGGGCTGTGGTAGGCTAAAGGCGCAAACCGCATATCATCATCCATGAGGGAGTAGCGAGCGCCGGCTTTGACCATAAAGGCCGGCGCGGCAAGTCAACATGCTGGCCCGCCGCGGGCCTGGCTTGCCACGGGGCCGCCGCAGGGCGCGCCGCCATTGCGAGACTCATGTCCCCAGCACCGCGTGCTGTGTACATGGAGCCTGCCTACCCTTTTGGCAAAACGGACTTCCGGGCACAGCCGACGCGCTGGGCCCGTTTTTCTTTGCCCGGGAGGGGGCTTGGCTATGGAATGGAATGTTGGCTTTTTCATCAACAGTATGCTGCTGGGCGTGGGCCTGGCGATGGACGCCTTTTCGGTGTCGATGGCGAACGGCCTGAACGAGCCGGGCATGCGCCGCAAACGCATGTTTGGCATCGCGGGGGTGTTCGCGGGCTTTCAGGCGCTGATGCCGCTGCTGGGCTGGGTGTGCGTGCACACCGTGCTGCAGCTGTTCGAGGGCTTCGCGGTGCTGATCCCCTGGATCGCGCTGGGGCTGCTGGGCTACATCGGCGGCAAGATGCTGCTGGAAGGGCTGCGCCACGCGCCCGGCGAGGAGAGCGAGGCCGTCAGCGGCGGCGGGCTGGTTTTGCAGGGCGTGGCTACCTCCATCGACGCGCTGTCGGTGGGCTTTACCATCGCGGAGTACGGGCCGCTGATGGCGCTGGCGTGCGCGGGCATCATCGCAGCGGTCACCTTCGTGATCTGCACCGCGGGGCTTGTGATCGGGCGGCGCTTCGGCACGCATCTGGCCGGCAAGGCCTCGGTGCTGGGCGGGGCCATTTTGATCTTTATCGGGGTCGAAATTTTCATTTCTTCGCTGTGAGGGCGGAAAAACCGCGTCTTTTTGCGGCGGACGGCCAAAAAACGTTCACATTTCTGCGCTATACTACAGGGGAACATTTGCCAGGAGCGTGAAACATACCGCCATGCTAGAATTACGCGATATCAAAAAAGATTACCCGATGGGCGCCGCCACCGTCCACGCGCTGAAGGGGCTGAGCATCCAGTTCCGCCGGTCGGAGTTCGTGTCCATCCTCGGGCCGTCGGGCTGCGGCAAGACCACCTTGCTGAACATCCTCGGCGGCCTGGACCAGTACACCGACGGCGACCTGATCATCAACGGCCGCTCGACCAAGTCCTTTAAGGACCGCGACTGGGACGCCTACCGCAACCACTCGGTGGGCTTCGTGTTCCAGAGCTACAACCTGATCCCCCACCAGACCGTGCTGCGCAATGTGGAGCTGGCGCTGACGCTGTCGGGCGTCAGCCGGGCCGAGCGGCGCGACCGCGCCATCGAGGCGCTGGAAAAGGTGGGCCTGGGCAACCAGCTGTTCAAGCGCCCGGGCGAGATGTCGGGCGGGCAGATGCAGCGCGTAGCCATTGCGCGCGCCATCGTCAATAACCCCGATATCATCCTGGCCGACGAGCCCACCGGCGCGCTGGATACCGAGACCAGCGTGCAGGTGATGGACCTGCTGCGGGAGATCAGCAAGGACAGGCTGATCGTCATGGTGACGCACAACCCCGCCCTGGCCGAGCAGTACTCCAGCCGCATCATCCGCGTGCTGGACGGCGAATTGCAGAGCGACTCGAACCCGCTGTCCCCCGCGGAGCTGGCGGCCGAGCGCGCCGCCGACGCCGCCGAGGCCGAGGCCGCCCGCGGCCAGAAGCTGCGCAAGCCCTCGATGTCGCTGACGACCTCCTTCGGGCTGTCGCTGAAAAACCTCTTTACCAAAAAGGGCCGCACCACGCTGACGGCTTTCGCCGGGTCCATCGGCATCATCGGCATCGCGCTGATCCTGTCGGTCTCCCGCGGGATGACGGACTATATCGACGTCATGCAGGAGAATGCCCTCTCGGCCTATCCCCTGTCGATCCAGGCGACGAACATCGACCTGACCAGCCTGATCCAGACCTTCATGAACTTGCAGACCGAAGAGGAGGAGCACGGCCGCGACGCCGTCTACGAGCGGCCCGCCGTGCGGGAGCTGGTGTCGGCGGTGTACAACCTCGACGTCTCCCAGAACGATTTGAAAAGCTTCAAGCTCTACCTCGAACAGCAGCTGGCAGACCCGGACTCGCCTTTGTCCGGCGCGCTGAGCGGCATCCAGTACAGCTACAACATCAGCCCCCAGGTGTACACCCGCGCCGAGGACGGCGGGCTGATCCTCTCGGATACGACGCAGATGATCCAGAAGCTGCTGGTCTCGGTGATGGGCGCGGACGCGGCCTCCGCCTCCTGGATGACGGGCGGCGACACAAGCTCAACCTACGGGCAGATGTACAGCGCCTCGGGCATGTCCTCGATGATGGGCGGCGGCATGATGACCCTCTGGCAGGAGCTGCTGCCCGGCAAGGACGGCGCGCCGGTCAACGAGCTGGTCACCCGCCAGTATGAGCTGATCTACGGCGCGTGGCCCGCCAGCTACGACCAGGTGGTGCTGGTGGTGGACGAGAACAACGAGCTGGACGACATGACCCTGTACGCCCTGGGGCTGATCCCCGAAGAGGAGATGCAGGCCATCGCCGACGGCGCGGCCGATACCGCCGGCCGCCGCAGCTGGAGCTACGCGGATATCTGCGCCCGGGATTACCGGGTGATCCTGCCGTCGGCCTGCTACAGCTACGACGAGGCCAGCGGCCTGTACCAGGACCTGCGCGAGACCGACGCCGGCCTGCAATACCTCTACGACAAAGCCCTCAAGCTGCACGTGACGGGCATCATACGCAAAAAGCCCGACGTGGACGGCGGGCTGCTGTCGGGCAAGATCTGCTATACCTCCGGCCTGATCGACTACATCGTGGCGCAGGCCGAGGCCTCGGACGTGGTGGCGGCCCAGAAGGCCGACCCCGGCCGCGACGTGCTGACGGGCCTGCCCTTCGCCAGCCGGGCCGACAGCCTGACCAAGGCCGAAAAGGAGCAGGAACTGCGCGCCTATATCGCCGGCCTTGACGAGGCGGGCAAGGCCGATGTCTATGTGCAGATCATGAGCCTGCCGGACGAAGAGCTGATCGCCGGCCAGGCGGAAGAGCTGCTGGCCGGCATGAGCCGCGCGGATATCGTCGCGGCGCTGGCCCAGGCGCTGGACGAGCAGATGAGCGTCAGCCCGGAGCAGCTGGAAAGCTACGTCGAAGGCATGAGCGACGAGGACCTGCGCGCCAGCTTCTCGCAGCTGGTCAGCGCGCAGATGGCCGGCCAGTACAGCCAGCAGGCGGCGGCGCAGCTGGCCCTGCTGCCTGACGCGCAGAAGGCCAACGCCCTGGCCCTGGCGATGGACGGCTACACCCCCGACCAGTGGGCGGAATACTACGAAGCCATCATGAACTTCTCCGACGCGAGCTATGAGGAGAACCTGGCCGCGATGGGCGGGGTGGACCTGGCCTCGCCGGCGGCGATCAACCTCTACGCGGCCTCCTTCAACAGCAAGGACAGCATCGAGGACGTGATCGCCCAGTACAACGCCGGCCGCGACGAGCTGCAGCAGATCAGCTACACGGACTACGTGGGCCTGCTGATGTCCACCGTCACCTCCATCATCAACGCCATCACCTATGTGCTGGTGGCCTTCGTGGCCATCTCGCTGGTGGTGTCCTCCATCATGATCGGGGTGATCACCCTGATCTCGGTGCAGGAGCGCACGCGGGAGATCGGCATCCTGCGCGCCATCGGCGCGTCCAAGCGGGACGTCTCGGTCATGTTCAACGCCGAGACGGTCATCATCGGCTTTTCGTCGGGGCTCATCGGCGTGGTGGTCACCTACTTCCTCTGCATCCCCATCAGCGCGGTGATGCAGTCCCTCAGCGGCATCCGCAACATTTATGCGGTCCTGCCGCTGCCCGCCGCGGTGGTCCTCGTGGGCATCAGCGTCCTGCTGACCCTGATCTCGGGCCTGATCCCCTCCCGCAGCGCGGCCAAAAAAGACCCCGTGGTGGCCCTGCGGAGCGAGTGATAAGTATGACAAACGGCTCCCTTCCCCGCGCTGCGCGGAGGAGGGAGCCGTTTTGGTTGCGGTTCGGGACGGGTGCGGTCAGATCTTTTTGTCGTCCAGCATGGCCTTGAATTTCAGGATGCCGGCCACCGTCTTGGCGTCCTTGATCTCGCCGGACAGGACCATTTCGTAGGCCTGGGCCAGGGG
>CALXGZ010000072.1 GCA_944387975.1 uncultured Faecalibacterium sp. | reverse complement strand
CCTCCACCTTGATGATGTCCTTGCGGCCGGTGGGGGACTTGGCCGAGCGGGCGTTCTGGATCAGGGCCACGCTGGCCGTCCGGTTGGACTTGATGCCCAGCAGGTCCATCAGGCCGACGGCGGTGCCCGCCTTGATGTGGTCGATGACGATGCCGTTCTGGATCTCGTCGATGTTCAGCATATCAGGCTTCCTCCTTCGGGGCTTTGGGGTCGGGCAGGCCCAGCAGCGTCATGATCAGGGCCATGCGGACGTAGACGCCGTTCTGCACCTGCACAAAGTAGGCGGCGCGGGGGGCGTCGTCCACGTCGAGGGCGATCTCGTTGACGCGGGGCAGCGGGTGCAGCACCGCCATGTCGGGCTTGGCGAGGGCCATTTTCTCGCGGGTGAGGATGTAGCTGTTTTTCAGGCGGATGTAGTCCTCCTCGTTGAAAAAGCGCTCGCGCTGCACGCGGGTCATGTACAGGATATCCAGGCCCGGCATGGCCTCTTCCAGGCTGCGGGTCTCGGCGTAGGGGATGTCGCTGCCCTCCAGCACGTCGGTGATGATGTAGTCGGGCACGCGCAGCTCGTCGGGGCTGATCAGCACAAAGCGTACCCCCTCGTAGCGCACCATCGTCTTGATCAGCGAGTGCACCGTCCGCCCGAACTTGAGGTCGCCGCACAGGCCGATGGTCAGCCCGTTCAGCGTGCCCTTGCGGGTGCGGATGGTCATCAGGTCGGTCAGGGTCTGGGTGGGGTGCTGGTGGCCGCCGTCGCCCGCGTTGATCACCGGGATGCGGCTGTAGCGGCTGGCCCGGCGGGGCGCGCCCTCCTTGGGGTGGCGCATGGCGGCGATGTCGGCATAGCAGGACACCACGCGGATGGTGTCGGCCACGCTTTCGCCCTTGGACGCGCTGGAGACGTTATCGCTGGGGAAGCCCAGCACCTGCCCGCCCAGGTTGAGCATGGCGGCCTCGAAGGACAGGCGGGTGCGGGTGGAGGGCTCGTAAAAGAGGGTGGCCAGGCGTTTGCGGGCCGCAACGTCCTGGTAGGCGGCGGGGTCCTGACGGATGCGGCAGGCCAGGTCCAGCAGGGCGTCGGTCTCCTCCCGGGTAAAGTCGAGCGGGTCGATCAGATGGCGCATGAAATGCCTCCTTAAAGCAGTTTGCGAAGGATCGAAAAATCAAAAAAGTTCGTGTAATAGCTCAGCGCGCGCAGCACCGGCCGGCACAGCCGGGTGTAGCACACCTCGTCCAGCAGCAGCATGGCGTCGTCTGGGCCCAGGCGCATGGCGCTGCGTATGCCCTCGTCCCCGCAGCTGGCCTTGATGTGGGCCACCGTCGAGGACACCTGCTGCCCGCAGACCTGCTCCAGCACTTCGAAGACGGAGCCGGACAGGTCCAGCCTGCCGGGGTCCTGGCCGCCCAGCAAGGCCCGCGGCAGGTAGTTGACCGAGTAGATGACCGGGGCCGTGTCGGCCAGCACCCGCTTGCGGATGCAGATCAGCTCGGCGCCGGGCTCAAGGTTCAGGCTGTGGGCCAGCTCCGGCGTGGCGCGCACGGCCGATACCTGGATGCCGTCGGCGTGGGTGTAGCTGCCGTAGGAGCGGATGAGGGGGTAGAACTCCAGCTTCTGGTCCAGGCGGTTGCGCAGCGACAGCACCGCGCGGTTGACCACCGTGCCGATGCCGCGCACCCGCTCGACGTAGCCGGCGCGCTCCAGCGTGCTGAGGGCGTCCCGGATGACGGTGCGGCTGACTTCCAGCTCGCTGGCAAGGTCCAGCTCGGCGGGCAGGCGGTCTGCCCCGGCCCAGCGGCCGCTGCGCAGCTCTGCCAGCAGTTGGGCGACCACCCGGTCGCTGATGACGCTGCCGCCCAGGCGGCCCGCGCTCTCAGGGGAGGGTTCCTTGATCATGGCAATGCCTTCCTTTCCCCGCCGGGGGGCGGCGGGTACGCGTAGTTTGCATATATTATACCATAGTTTGCATCATATTCGAAGCCCCCTGCCCGGTTCGGGCGGCGTGGGCTCAGGCCTGCCGGGCGTACAGGGCGATGATGTTCAGCACCACCTCGGCGGCCTTGTCCATGCGCTCGGCGGTGGTGCACTCCAGCACGCCGTGGAAGTTGAAGCCGCCGGTGCCGAGGTTGGGGCAGGGCAGGCCCTTCCAGCTGAGGACGGCGCCGTCAGTGCCGCCGCGCACGGGCACCTCCTCCGGCTCCAGGCCCGCCATCCGAATGGCGGCGCGGGCCGTCTCGACGAGGTGGAAGTGGGGGCGGATCTTCTCGATCATGTTGCGGTAGCCGTCCTTCAGCTCCACGGTGACGGTGCCGGGGCCGTACTTGCCGTTGAAATAGGCGGCCGTCTGGCGCAGGTTGTCCTTTTTGTATTCCAGCTTGGCGGCGTCGTGGTCGCGCAGGATGTAGCCGAGCTTTGCCTCGGTGACGTCGCCCACCATCTGGCACAGGTGGTAAAAGCCCTCGCGGCCCTCGGTGGTCTCGGGGCGGGCCATGCGGGGCAGCGAGAGGTGGTACTCCATCGCCACGTTGGCCGCGTTGATCATGGTGCCCTTGGCGCTGCCGGTGTGCACCGACAGCCCGCGCACCGTCACCGTGGCGGAGGCAGCGTTGAAGTTCTCGTACTCGATGCCGCCCACGTCCCCGCCGTCGACGGTGTAGCCGAAGTCCGCGCCGAAGCGCTCGAGGTCGAACAGGCTGGCCCCCTCGCCGATCTCCTCGTCTGGGGTGAAGGCGATGCACAGCCTGCCGTGGGGCAGGCCGTCGCGCTGCAGGGTCTCGACGGCGGTCATGATCTCGGCGACGCCCGCCTTGTCGTCGGCCCCCAGCAGGGTGCTGCCGTCGGTGGTGATCAGCGTTTCGCCCTTCATCGCGGCCAGGAAGGGGAAGTCCTTCACCCGCATCACCGCGCCGGTGGCCGGCAGGGTGACGTCGCGGCCGTCGTAGTTTTCGTGGATGACGGGCTGGACGTTCTCGCCCGAGGCGTCGGGCGCGGTGTCCATGTGGGCGACAAGGCCCAGGGCCGGCCTGTCCTCGCAGCCGGGGGTGGCGGGCAGGTGGCCGTAGACGTAGCAGTATTCGTCCACGGCGGCGTCCTCGACGCCGAGGGCCTTCAGCTCGTCGGCCAGCAGCCGCGCCAGCTCGAACTGGCGCTGGGTGGAGGGGTGGGTCCCCGACTCGGGGTCGGAGGTGGTGTGCACCTTGACATATTGCAGCAGGCGTTCGTATGCGCGCATAACAAAGCTCCTTTCAGCTCGGGTGGTCTTTGTGTACTAGGATACTCCATTTTACGCCGTTTTACAAGCCTTAGGGTGTAAGCGTGGGTGAGTTTTCAGATACACCCTAGAAAAAAAGCCCCCGTCCGTCTGGGCGGGGGCGCGGCTTACGGCAGGCTGACATCGTGGCGCGTGACTTCGCCTGCGGCGAAGGCGGCGGCGCTCTCAAAGACGCCGCGCACCATGCTCTCGACGTCTTCGTCGGTGTAAAAGGCGGTGTGGCAGGTCAGCAATACGTTGGGGAAGCTGCGCAGCAGCGCCATTTCAGTGTTGGCGATGGGGTCGCCGGCGCGGTTGTAGTAGTAAAGGCCGTTCTCGTTTTCCAGCACGTCGAGGGCGGCGGCGCCGATGTGGCCGCTTTCCAGCGCGTCGATCAGCGCCCGGCTGTCGATCAGGCTGCCGCGGGCCGTGTTGACCAGCACGGCCCCCTGCTTCATGCGGGCGAGGGCCGCCGCGCCGATCAGGTGGTGGTTCTCGGCCGTGGCGTTGGTGTGCAGGGTGATGACGTCGCTCTCGGCGCACAGGGTATCGAAATCGACGTAGCGGGCGTATTTCGCGGCCTGCTCGTTGGGGTACAGGTCGTAGGCCAGCAGCTTGCAGCCGAAGCCGGACAGATGCTCGAGCACGGTGCAGCCGATGCGCCCGGTGCCGATCACGCCCACGGTGCAGGCGGACAGGTCGCGGCCGATCTTGCCCTGCAGGGAGTAGTCCTGCACCTCGCCCCGCTTGAGGATGTGGCCCACGCGCCGCAGGCTCATCATCATCAGCATGATGGCGAAGTTTGCCACGCCCCGCGGCGGGTAATCGACGTTCGACACCCGCATGCCCAAGGCGCGGGCGGTCTCGCGGTCCACATGGTCGTAGCCAATGGAGCGGCAGCAGATATACTTCACCCCCAGCTCATGGAAGCGGCGGACCATGGCCGGGCCCATATCGCAGGGCGTCATCGAGACGGCGTCGCACCCGGCGGCGAGGGCGGCGTTTTCCAGGCTGGGGTACGCCTCGCAGCCGTCGAACTCGATGCCCGTTTCGGCAGCCAGGCGTTCGGCGCAGGGGCGCTCGTCCCAGGGGCGGAGGGTGTAAAAGAAGATCTTCATAAAGACGGCTCCTTTCCGATCGTTTGCTGCCTTTATGATAGCACGTTTCGGCCCCGCCGGGGGATGAATCTTTCTCATCTGCAAGATGAGCCGCCGCGCCTGCGGGTTTTGCGGGCTGCTTGACATTCCCGCCCGCCTGCTGTATACTAAACATAGAAAGGGTGCTGCCGGACAAACGGTAGTCCCCCTGGTCCGGTCAAAGAAGTAACCGCACGAGTGGGTTAGACAGGGGCGGTTACTTCTTTTTATTATCTACGGTTCCTCTCGGCTTCGAGCAGCCGGAGGACTACGTCGATCATAGCGGCAAGGGCCTCCGTCCCAAGGGACGGGGGCCTTTTGCTGCGCCTGTACAGAAAACGCCCCCTCCGGGCCGGCCGGAAGGGGCGGGAAAGTAGCTTTGCGGCGCTCGCCGCGGGGCCTCACTTGGAGAACACCGCCGCGAAGGATTCGAGGAAGAAGAACTTTTTGGCGGGCTGGTATTCAAGGTCGGGCGTCTCGAAGGTGTAGCGCTCGGTGGCGTTGATGACGGTGGTCTCGCCGCGCTGGCACACGCGGGGCAGCTTGTAGTCGTAAAACAGGTGGATGTGCCCGTGGACGAACCACCGGGGCTGCCACTCGTCCAAAAAGCTGTTGAAGCACTCGAAGCCGCGGTGGGGCAGGTCGTCGCCGTCGTTCAGGCCGCGGGCGGGCGCGTGGGTCAGCAGCACATCCACCCCGCCCAGACGCCGCACCTTGCCCCGCAGCCGCGCGATGCGGCGGCGCATGGCCTGCTCGGTGTACTGGTAGGGGCTCTCCTTGTTGTAGCGCACCGAGCCGCCCAGCCCCATCACGCGCAGGCCCTTCCACACATAGACGCTGTCGTCGACGCAGATGCAGCCGCCCGGCTCTTGCCTGGCGTAGTCCTTATCGTGGTTGCCGTGCACATAGAGGATGGGCGCGGCGGTAAAATTGGTCAAAAATTCCAGGTAGGTGCGGGGCAAATCCCCGCAGGACAGGATCAGGTCGACCCCTTCCAGCCGTTCGCGGCACTGCGGGCACCACAGCGCCTTGGAGGCTACGTCCGAAATTGCGAGTATCTTCACGTTCCTTCAAGCTCCGTTCCTTTTAGCTTCCTCTTAGCTTCCGCTTTCCCTTTTGCCGGGGTTTAGCCCTTGATCACGTCCAGGCCGCAGATGTCGGCCAGGGCGCGGGTCTTGACGTCCAGCTGGTCGTAGCCGGGCAGGCTGCCCTCGACGCATTCGTCCAGCCAGTCCATCAGCATCAGCTCCTTCGGGGTGTACACCACCTTTTTGGGGCTGTGCAGCAGGTGCTGCTGGCCGTAGACCTGCGCCGGGAAGATGGTCAGCAGGCCGCCGTGCAGCTGCGTCTCCATCAGGCCCAGCAGCTGCAGCGAGCCGCCCGGCAGCCCGTGGCTGTAGCGGATGCCCACGGCGCCGCTCTTCATGCCCCACCAGTAGTTGATGGCCTTGCCGCTTTCGGCGGCGTCCCAGCTGCCGTTCAGGATCGAGCGGATGATCTCGGTGTAAAAGACGTCCCAGCGCCACTCGGGCAGGCCCAGCGGCCGGATGACGCCATTGGGCAGCCGCTGGCACAGGCCGTAGTCCCGGTGGGAGTCCGGGGCCTCGCGGTTGTCGCGGGCGTAGTAGAGGGTGACGTCGTCGCGGTCTGCGAAGGTGAGGGGGTGCTCCGGGTCGGGCAGGCAGGCCCAGCGCAGCAGGACGCGCCCCTCCGGCCGGACGGCGCGCAGGCCCTGGGCGTAGGCGTTGATGGCCGCGGGGATGCCGTAGACCGGGTTCGGCGCGACATAGCCCACCACGTTGGTGGGCGAGAGGATGCCCGCCAGCATGCCCAGGATGTACGTGGCCTCGTAGGTGCGGGGGTAGTAGGTGCGCACCAGCGGGTGCGGCGCGTTCAGCGAGCAGTTCAGGAACTTGGTCTTGGGGTGCTGCGCCGCCACCTTCAGGCAGGCGGTGTGCATGCGCACGCTGGTGGTGAACACCACGTCCGCCCCGTCGTGGGCCACCTCCTCCAGCACCTGCTCGGCGTCCACCTCGGGGTCGACGTTCCCGCGGGTCTCGAGGATGACGCGGTCGCCGAAGGCGTTGGCCAGCGCGTCGCGGCCCTTTTCATGGGCGCGGACCCAGGCGCTCGACGCCTCGTCGTACTCGTGGATGAAGCTGACGCGCAGCTCGCTGGGGCGGGTGAAGATATTCAGCTTCGACAGGCCGGCAAGGGGCTTGGCGGCCTCGGTCTGCGGCTCCAGCACCACCTCGACGGCCTGCTCCTTCGTCAGGACGGTGATCTCGTCCCACATCTTGGAGAGGTTCTCCTTGATCTGGGCGGGGGTGGCGTCGCAGGCGTCGGCGTAGCGGTACACCGACAGATACACCAGCAGCGCGTCGCCCACCGTCAGGGGCAGCCGCGCGCCGCCCAGCGCGCGGAACTGCTTGCGGAACTTGGTGTGCAGGGCGTTGAAGTTCTTGCGGTCGTCGTCGGTCCACTCCTCGTCCTTGGCCTTGCACACCAGCTTTTGCAGCTTGGCGTAGCTGCCCAGGCGCGAGAACTGGACGATGTTCACCTTGCTCAGCTTGTAAAAGTCCAAAAATTCGTAGTAGATGCGGTTCTCCAGGCTGTCGCTGCGGGCGGGGATCAGCCGCGTGACGGTGCCGGGGATGCTGCCCGCCTCAAAGTGCTTGAGCACCGAGACGCGCTTGTTGCCCTCCTCGATGTAGAACTGGTTCAAAAACTCATAGGCGGTCACCGGGTTGCGGATGCCCTCGTCGAGGTGGGCGTCGCACAGCACCGACCACTTGGTGGCGAACTCGGTGTCCTCGTCCAGCAGCGGCATGAAGTTGGGGGCAAAGGCGGTGTGCCGCCCGCTGGTCTTGGTGCCCACGATGCTCTCGCTGGGCATATTCACAAGGCCCAGCGGCTCGGTGGCCACGATGTTGACATTGACCAGGATATCGTCCAGCACCGGCAGGTAGGGGTTCTGACCGCGGGCAACATGGGCGCGGTAATCCTTCTGACCGGCCTTGAGGGCGGACTTATATTCTTCCTTAGACATAGGCAAACATTCCTTTCCGTGCGCAGGGCGCACTGACAGGGGAACTCATCCCGTCCAGCCCGGGCGGGATCCAAACAAAC
>CALXGZ010000071.1 GCA_944387975.1 uncultured Faecalibacterium sp. | reverse complement strand
CCGAAATGGCCTTCATCATGGCGGCAAAGCTGGCCTATAAGGCGGCCATGCCCGAGGCCGGGCCCGTCATCCTCGAGCCCATCTACACCGTGCGCGCCCACATCCCCGGCGACAACACCGGCGACGTGATGGGCGACGTGACCAAGCGCCGCGGCCGCGTGCTGGGCATGGAGCCCGACGAGGACGGCCTGCAGACCATCATCGCCGAGGTGCCCCTGGCCGAGCTGACCACCTTCACCACCTTCATCCGGCAGACCACCCAGGGCCGCGGCTGGTTCAACCGCGAGTTCGCCCGCTATGAGGTCCTGCCCGAGAACCTGGTGTCCGCCGTGGTCGAGCAGGCCCGCAAGCTGGGCAACCTGGACGAGGGCGCGGACGACTGATCGCCCCCGCAGCTGAAAACAAGACATCCACCCGGACCCTGTCGGCAATTCCCTCTGCCGGCGGGGTCCATTTTTTAGGGCTGGCCCTCCGGGGGGCGGGCCGGGCGGGAACGGCGCCGCCATTTGTCCCGTATCTGCGCGGTGTTTTGGTTGACATCGCGGGGGCTTGCTATTATAATAGAGAGGTTAGGGCAACGGGGAGGCCCCGGCGCCCCTGTCAAAAACGCCAACTTGCGGCTTTTGGGTCACACCGCCGCACATTTTAAACATAAGGAGAGATTCTGATCTATGGCACAGGAAATCGTAATGTCTGCCGCCGGCCTGCAGGCCATCAAGGAAGAACTGGAATACCTGAAGACCGTCCGCCGCAAGGAGCTGGCCGAAGAGATCAAGGAGGCACGCAGCCACGGCGACCTGTCTGAAAACAGCGAGTACGACGAGGCCAAGAACACCCAGGGCCTGGTGGAGAACCGCATCACCGAGCTGGAGCAGATGATCAAGAACGTCAAGGTCATCGACGAGAGCGAGCTGAGCGTGGACACCGTCTCGGTGGGCACCCACGTCACCATCCAGATGGAGGACGACGAGCCCGAGGAATACGACATCGTGGGCCGCACCGAGGCCGACCCCTTCAAGGGCAAGATCAGCGACGAGAGCCCCGTGGGCCACGCCCTGCTGGGCAAGGCCGTCGGCGACGAGGCCGAGGTGCTGCTGCCCGCCGGCCACACCGTGGTGTACAAGGTGCTGGCCATCACCCACAGCAAGGCGTAAGCGGAGGCGAACATGGAAGAGATCAAGAATACCGCAGCCCCCGCCGACAGCGAGCAGGTGCAGGTGCGCCGCCAGAAGCTGGCCGACCTGCGCGCCGCCGGCAGCGACCCCTTTACCATCACCAAGTTCCCGCAGGACGCCTACTCCGCCGATTTGAAGGCCGAGTACGCCGCCCTGCCCAACGAGGCCGAGGCCGGCCGCACCGCCGCGCTGGCCGGCCGCATGATGTCCAAGCGCGTGATGGGCAAGGCCAGCTTCGCCCACCTGCGGGACGACAAGGGCGATATCCAGCTCTACGTCCGCCGGGACGAGCTGGGCGAGGAGGCCTACGCCGCCTTTAAAAAGCTGGACGTGGGCGACATCATCGGCGTGAAGGGCGAGGTGTTCCGCACCAAGACCGGCGAGCTGAGCCTGCGCGTGACCGAGCTGACCCTGCTGGCCAAGAGCCTGCGCCCCCTGCCCGAAAAGTTCCACGGCCTGACCGACACCGAGCTGCGCTACCGCCAGCGCTACGTCGATTTGATCGCCAACCCCGAGGTGAAGGACACCTTCGTCAAGCGCAGCCGCATTTTGAAGGAGATCCGGGCTTACCTGGACGAGAAAGGCTTTTTGGAGGTGGACACCCCCATCCTGACCCCCTTTGAGATCGGCGCGTCGGCCCGGCCCTTCATCACCCACCACAACACCCTGAACATGGATATGGTGCTGCGCATCGAGACCGAGCTGTACCTCAAGCGGCTGGTGGTGGGCGGCATCGACCGCGTGTACGAGGTGGGCCGCATCTTCCGCAACGAGGGCATGGACCCCAAGCACAACCCCGAGTTCACCTCCATCGAGCTGTACCAGGCCTTTACCGATTACCACGGCATGATGGACCTGGTGGAGGAGCTGTACAAGCGCCTGGCCGAGAAGATCTGCGGCAGCCTGGTCATCCCCTACCAGGGCAAGCAGATCGATATGGGCCGCTGGGCGCGCCTGACCATGGTCGAGGCCGTCAAGAAGTACTCCGGCGTCGACTACCACGACTGGAAGAGCGACGCGGACGCCATCGCGGCGGCCAAGGCCCACAACGTCGACCTGCCCGAGGTGCCCACCCGCGGCGCGATCTTGGCGGCCTTCTTCGACGCCTTCGTGGAGGACAAGCTGATCCAGCCCACCTTCATCTACGATTACCCGGTGGAGATCAGCCCCCTTGCCAAGCGCAAGCCGGGCGACCCCGCCTTCACCGAGCGCTTTGAATATTTCATCGACTGCACCGAGTACGGCAACGCCTTCAGCGAGCTGAACGACCCCATCGACCAGAAGGACCGCTTCGAGCGTCAGGTGGCCGAGCGCAAAGCCCTGGAGCCGGGCTGCAAGGCGCAGGTGGATTACGACTACGTCAACGCCCTCGAGTACGGCCTGCCCCCCACGGGCGGCCTGGGCTTCGGCTTCGACCGGCTGGTCATGCTGCTGACGGACTCGGCCTCCATCCGCGACGTGCTGCTGTTCCCCACCATGAAGCCCGAGGCCGGCCAGCAGGCCGCCAAGCCCGAGGCCGCGCCCGCCGCCGCCGAGGCCCCCGCCGCCCCCGCCCCCGCAGAGGCGGAGCCCATCGATTTTTCCAACGTGGAGATCGAGCCGCTCTTTGCGGACATGGTGGACTTCGAGACCTTCTCGAAGTCGGACTTCCGCGCCGTCAAGATCAAGGCGTGCAGCGCGGTGCCCAAGTCGAAAAAGCTGCTGCAGTTCGTGCTGGACGACGGCAGCGGCGCCGACCGCGTGATCCTCAGCGGCATCCACGCCTACTACGAGCCGGAACAGCTGGTGGGCAAGACCGCCATCGCCATCACCAACCTGCCCCCGCGCAAGATGATGGGCATCGACTCCTGCGGGATGCTGATCTCCGCCGTGCACCACGAGCTGGGCGCGGAGAAGCTGCACCTGCTGCTGGTCGACGACCACATCCCCGCCGGCGCGAAGCTGTACTAAGCTGCCTGTAACATAAACGCAAAACCGCCTCTTGCCCATGTTTGGGCAGGGGGCGGTTTTTGTTTGTGCGTGTTTCCGGCAGCTCCCCCCGCGGCGGGGCACCCCTCTCAGTCACAGGGCGCTTGCGCACCCTGTGACAGCTCCCCCGCGGGGGGAGCCAAGTGTACCTGCGTCGAACCCGGCGAACTTGGTGGTAAGGTAAAGCCCTGAGAAACTTCGCCTTACCACCAAGTTTTCCTTATACGCACGGGCGTGCACTTGGCTCCCCCCGCGGGGGAGCTGGCGAGACGCCCGCAGGGCGGCGAGACTGAGAGGGGAGCCTTTCCGGCAAAGTGTACTTTTTCGGAAATTTTCTTGCAGGAATAGTATAGCAAAAATTTTGCCTTGCTGCAACGCTTCCACTATCCCATTCACGTTACTTTTTTGCCCGTTCACGGCAGTTTGGCAAAGTACACTTTACCGGAAACCCACAAGGAGGGAACACACATGACCATCAAAAAACTTGCGGCGCTGGCGACGGCGGCCGCGCTGGCGCTGTGTATGCTGGCGGGCTGCTACGGCGGCAGCCGGGCGGTGACGTCCGTGCTGCTGGATATGGTGACAATTACAGTTGGAACTAGCAGTCCGGGCGCTAAGGTTGGCGGCGTAGTGGGCTACAACAGCGGCACCGTTTACAATGATTGCAAGTGTAATGACGGTACGGTGACCGTTGGGGGTGATGAAAACCCAATCCAACCCATTGGCGGCGGCAACACCAATCTTACTGCCAGCGAGGGCGGGCAGCAGAGCGCTGCCGTTGCAGGCTGAGGCAAAAGGCCCGGCGCGGCAATGATTGACAAACGCCGCCGCAGTGGGTAAACTAGGGTGTGTCTTTGTGTGGACCGCTGCCCCGCGCAGCCTGCCATATTTGAGGAGAAAGAACATGGAACAGAAAGTCAGAACCCGATTTGCCCCCTCCCCCACGGGCTATATGCACGTGGGCAACCTGCGCACCGCGCTGTATGCCTACCTGACCGCCAAGCACGCGGGCGGTACGTTCATCCTGCGCATCGAGGACACCGACCAGGAGCGCTACGTCGACGGCGCGGTGGACGTCATCTACAACACCTGCCGCGAGGCCGGCCTTGTGTGGGACGAGGGCCCCGACGTCGGCGGCCCGGTGGGCCCCTATGTGCAGAGCGAGCGCATGGGCCTATTCAAGCAGTACGCCGAGCAGCTGGTGGCGGACGGCAAGGCCTACTACTGCTTTTGCACCAACGAGCGGCTGGACGCTCTGCACGCCGAACAGCGCGCCCGCGGCGAGATGACCCACTACGACGGCTGCTGCCGCGACCTGCCCGCCGAGGAGGTGCGCCGCCGCCTGGCCGCCGGCGAGCCCTACGTCATCCGCCAGAAGATCCCCCGCAGCGGCGTGACGGGCTTCGACGATCTGGTCTACGGCCACATCGAGGTGAACAACAGCGAGATGGACGACCAGATCCTGATCAAGAGCGACGGCATGCCCACCTATAACTTCGCCAACGTCGTGGACGACCACCTGATGGGCATCACCCACGTCATCCGCGGCAGCGAGTACCTGTCCTCCACCCCGAAGTACAATTTGCTGTACGAGGCCTTCGGCTGGGAGATCCCGGCCTACATCCACTGCCCCCCGGTGATGAAGGACGCCCAGAACAAGCTGTCGAAGCGCAACGGCGACGCCAGCTACCAGGACCTGATCGCCAAGGGCTGCCTGCCCCAGGCCATCCTGAACTATATCTGCCTGCTGGGCTGGAGCCCCAAGGGCGAATACGCCGAGCAGGAGATCTTCACCCTGCCCGAGCTGGTCA
>CALXGZ010000070.1 GCA_944387975.1 uncultured Faecalibacterium sp. | reverse complement strand
TGGTCAGCTGCCAGACCCAGCGCAGCCAGTTCCAGAACCGCGACTACGCCATGCAGATGCTGAAGGCCAAGCTCTACCAGATCGCCCAGCAGCAGCACATGGACAAGATCGAGGACATCAAGGGCGTGCAGAACGAGATCGCCTGGGGCCACCAGATCCGCAGCTACGTCTTTATGCCCTACACGATGGTCAAGGACCACCGCACCAGCTACGAGACCAGCAACGTGAACGCCGTCATGGACGGCGATCTGGACGGCTTCATCTTCGCCTACCTCAAGGCCGCCAGCCGCGGCGAGCTGCAGGAGGCCTGAGCGATTGACAGCCGGCCCAGCTTATGTTATACTGGATGTGAGCCAAAAGGCTCGACAGAGCATAGAATACTTCGCTGCAAGATGACGAGTGACGGTTCCGACTCGTCGGTAAAATAAAAACTGACCGGGCGAAGATGATGTGTGACGGCTCTGACACATCGGTAAAATAAAAATTGGCCGGGCGAAGTTTCGATAGCGGGGTTGACCTTCCAGTCTGCCCCGCTATTTTATTTTGCGAGGTGAAGTTACATGGAGTTCCAGCCGGGCGTTTACCTGTTATCCGCCGCTTTTATGCGTGATTATCCACATGAGCGCTACCCCGAGCTGATGCTCAAGCAGGGCCGCCCCTATACCTGCCTGCTCGTCTATACCTGCCGGGACCACATCGTGGGCATACCGTTTCGTTCGTCGATCAGCCACAAAAACGCTTATCTGTTCACCGCCTCCCAGCGGTCGAGGCGGACGCGTTCCGGGCTGGATTATTCAAAGATCGCGATCCTGAAAAATCTGGATCACATCGACTTTACAGCACACCCCGTGGTGGATCAGGACGAATACAAAGAGATGATGCAGCACATTGGCCAGATCACCCGGGAGGCGGAAGCCTACATCAGCGCCTATGTCAACGACCGGAAGGGCGCCGCGCCCCTGCACCCGCGGGAATTCCAGAGAAGATACCAGTATTCCACCCTGCCATACTTCCATGACCTTCTGGGTATTGAATAAAACAGAAAGCTCCCCTGCCGCCTTCGGACAGGGGAGCTTTTTTGCCGCCGGGCGCGGGCGCTTATCTGCGCCGCTTCCAGGCGAAGTAGCCGGTGTAGCCCAGCCAGATGGGCAGAGCGACGAGGGTGACCGTGCGGCTGAGGGGCAGGCCCGCGGGCGAATAGACGAAGTCGATGCTGCTGCAGCCGGCCGGGCACAGCACCGCCATCAGGCCGTTGTCGACGCGCAGGATGTCCGTCTCCTGCCCGCCGACATAGGCGGTGAAGCCGTCGTCGTAGGGCACGGCGAAAAAGACGAGCTCCGGCTCTTCCAGGCAGATCTCGGCGCTGAAGCCCGAGTTCGTCATCACAAAGCCGGTGCAGGCCGAGGCGCGGCGCGCGGCCACGTCCTGCTGGAAGCGCTCGTAGCTGAAATCCAGCAGCTGCGCTTCGGGCAGGGGGTCAAGGTACTGGCCGTAGGCGGCCACGTCCTCCTCGTCCAGGGCCAGCGCCCGCAGCAGCAGCGCGCAGGCATCCAGGGTGGTCTGCTCGCCCAGCTGGTCCTCGGTGATATAGTAGTCGTAGGTGAAGCCCATGGGTAGGTAGTTGTCGTTCTCGTAGAGGGCGAAGCCTTCGATGCTGTCGTAGTAGGTCCAGCCGGGCACGGCCTCGTTTTCAAAGTTCGCGCGCTCGTCCTCGGGCATGATGGTAAAGCGCACGCTGAGCAGAGCGCGCAGCGGGTAATAGTAGGCCTCGGGGTTGCTGCGCACGTCGCGCGTGAAGCCCAGAGAGGAATAGAAATCCAGGATGCTGGGCGCGACGGTGCTGTCGAAGAACTGCATGCAGCTCTTGTCCATCCACAGGCCCAGGTTGTCGTGGCAGTTGTAGGTGTCGACGCGCCAGTCCCCCTCAGGGAACTGCGCCTGCAGCGCGATGGAGTCCTCATATTGCTCGACCAGGTCGCTGTCGTAGCTCCACTGCCCGAACTTGCCGATGCCGATGTGCACGATGCCGAACACGCAGCTGAACGCCAGCAGCGCCGCCAGCGTGCGCCGGCAAAAGCGCCGCGGCGTCCGGTCGCGGATCAGCCAGTGGTACAGCACCAGCCCCGCCAGGCCGAAGGCCAGCACCGCCAGGTACTGCTCCGGGTTTTCCAGCACGCCGAGGGACCAGCCGTCCCCCTCGTTGACCGGCGCCAGCGCGAAGGCCAGCGTCGCCATCATCAGCCAGGCCACCACGCCCGCCGGACGCTCCAGGTCGGCGTCCGGGTCCTCCCAGGCGCCGGCCGTCATCACCGCCAGGATCAGCACCGGCATATAGTACCAGCGCGCGTAATAGCTGGCGTTGAAGGCGTAGAAGGCGCTGTTCAGCACCGGCACCAGCGCGCACAGCGCGCAAACGGCAACGACGCGCTTTTTGGCGTCGCCGCGGCGGCTGCGCCAGTAGGCCAGCACGCCCGCCAGGCTGCACAGCGGCAGGTAGGCGGTCATGCTGGTCCACTTGATCGTCCCCTCCGACCAGATGGAGACGATGTAGGGCGAGTCCGGCGGCATGATCCAGCTGACCAGGATGGCCAGGTACTGCTGCACCTTGGAATAGGTCAAAAAGCCCCAGCCCGAAGAGATATCGGTGGTGCGCGGGTTTTGCAGCAGCGACAGGAAGGCCGGCCACACCAGCAGGCAGCCCAGCGCCACGCCGAGCAGGCTTTCAAAGGCCAGCGTGCCGAACAGCCGGGGCGTCAGGCGTATCTCCCCTGCCGACACCTTGCAGATGAAGTAAATGGCGAGGAACACCACCTGCCCCGCGAAAAAGAAATAGCTGTTCAGCAGGTTCAGCGCCACGAGCAGGGCGAACAGCCCCCGCCGCCCGCTGTAGACGCACTCGTCCAGCGCCCACAGCAACCAGGGGAACAGGGCCACCACGTCGATGAAATGGTTGAAGAAGATGTTGTAGATGCCAAAGCCCGAAAAGGCGTACAGGCACGCCGCCAGCACCGCGTAGTCGGGGTTTTGCACATAGCGGCGCGCGTAGAGGTAGGCCCCGCCCCCCGCCACCGCGAACTTGAGCACCAGCAGCGGGCACATCAGGTAGGGCACCCAGCTCTGCGGGAAGAGGGTGGACAGCCAAAAAAAGGGCGAGCCGTAGAGATAGAACGAGTAGCCGTTCATCACCCCGGTGCCGAGGTCGGTGGCCCAGGAGAAGGTGTTTGTGGGCAGGCTGTGCCCGCCCGCGCTGGTCAGCCCGTCGGGGTAACCCTGCCCCTTGACAAAGCCGTTCATATAGTGATAAAAGCCGATCTGCTGGCCGTTGAAATCCCCGGCGTAGTGAAAAAAGCCGCCGTCGATGATCTGGAACGGCAAAAAGATCAGCGCCGCCGTCAGGGCGC
>CALXGZ010000069.1 GCA_944387975.1 uncultured Faecalibacterium sp. | reverse complement strand
GCCACCCTCGAGCAGGCCGAGAAGATCGGCCTGGGCCGGCGCGCCTATGTGCTGAAAAAAGTGTAAACCGCCGCAATACGCAGCAAAAAGGCCGCAGCCCGTCACGGTGCTGCGGCCTTTGCCGTATCTGTTTTACTGCTGCGGCGCGGGGACGATGGCGTTCATCGCGCCGGCCAGGGCGGCCCAGTCCTCTTCGGAGCAGGTGGGCGTCTCTTCAACGCCGGCATCCTCCAGCCAGCTGGCCTGGCCTTCGGGGTCCTCGAGGATGCGCTGGGCGGCGTCTTCGATGAGGGGCCACGCCTCGGCGAAGTTCTCCTGGTCGAAGGCGTCGAGGCTGTCATACCAGCCGGCCAGGCAATCGTGCAGGCTGCCGGCGCTGCGGTTGGCCGCGCCGTTGGCCTCGGCCCAGTCCATCATCGAGGCCGCGGCCGCCATCTCCTTCAGCGAGGTGCCGGCGGTGCCGGGGCCCCAGCCCAGCCCGCGGGCGAAGGCCGCGGTGGGGTCGCTCAGGCCGTTGAAGCTGTTGTCGGTGTCGTCCACACTGGGGGCGGTGGTGGTGTCGTCCTCGCCGGAGGGCACCGCCTGGGAGGCGGGGGCCTCGCTCAAAGCCTGGGACGAGGCGGGCGGGGTCGAGCTGCTTTCGCTGCTGCTGGCGGCCGCGGTGCAGCCCGCCAGGAACAACGCAAGGGCAAGCGCCGCGCAGCATCCCGCCGCGCGGATGCGGGACCAACGATCAGTTTTCATACGTGAAGACCTCCTTTGAGCGCCGGGTGCGGCGGCTGTGTCTTTTTTTGTCAGAATGATGATCCTGTTACCAGTATACTGTGCCGGGCCGCGCTTGTCAACATGCGCACAAAGTGCAAACATATTGCACTTTATGCAACTTGTTGGCGATTGACAGGGCCCGGCGGCCTTTGTATAATGGGCTCATACAATGTCGAAACGAGGGAAGGAGGCGGGCCGGTGAAGCGGACTTCAAAGCCAAACGAGCGGATGCTGCGCGCGCTGGAACGCTTTTCCACCGCCATGCTGTCGGCGCTGGGCTACCTGCCGGCGGCCGGCCTGGTGCTGGCGGCCGGGGCGCTGCTGGCCTCGGCGGGGCTGGGCGGCGTGATCCCCGCGCTGCGCTGGCCCCCGCTGGCCCTGGCGGGCCGGCTGGCTTACGACGGCATGATGGCCATCGTCCAAAACCTGAGCGTGGTCTTTTGCGTGGGCATCGCGGCCTTCCTGGCCCGGCGTGAAAAGCAGCAGGCCGGCATGATTGCGCTTTTGTCCTACCTGGTCTTTTTGACGGCGGGGCACACCACCCTCGAGCAGACGGGCCGGCTGGCCGCCGCCGGCGGGGCCCTGGGCCTGTACGGCACCGGCCAGGCCGTCGTGCTGGGCATCCAGACGGTGGATATGGGGGTGACCGGGGGCGTTTTGCTGGGCTTTTTGACAGGCTGGGTCTACAACCGGACTAGCGGCAAAAAGTTTTGCGCCGCGCCGCTGCGCATCTACGGGGGCGTGCGCTGGAGCTTTTTGTGCATGGCGGGGCTGTCCGCCGTGCTGGGGCTGGCGGCGTGCTTTGTCTGGCCGCCCATCCAGCGCGCTGTGGACGGCCTGACCGGCTGGATCGCCGCGGCGGGGGACGCGGGGCTGTTCGTCTACGGCTTCCTCGAGCGGGTGCTGATCCCCACCGGCCTGCACCATCTGATCTATATCCCCTTCCAGTTCAGCTCCATCGGCGGGACGCTGACCGTGGGCGGGCAGGTATACACCGGCGCTTACGCCGTGCTGATGGCCGAGTACAGCCTGGGGCTGCCCTTTTCGGACGGCATCCGCTGGATGTACGCCGGCTTCACCAAGACCTTCGGCTATTTCGGCATCGTGGCGGCCTTTATTTTCTGCGCCCGGCCCGAAAAGCGCCGCCGCACCGCGGCCATGCTCTGCCCGCTGCTGCTGACGGCCACGCTGGCCTCGGTGACCGAGCCGCTGGATTTTCTGTTCTGCTTCCTGTCGCCGGTGCTCTGGCTGGCGCACGGGGTCATCGCCGGGGCCTTCATGGTCCTGCTGGACCTGTGCGGCGTCACCGGCTTTACCAGCGGGCTGCTGTCCTCCCTGGCGATGAACCTGTCGGCCGGGGTGGAGCGCACCCATTACCCGACGCTCTACCTGCTGGCGGCGGCGGAGATCGCTGTCTACTTCATCGTATTCACCTTTTTGATCCGGCGCTTCGACCTGCGGACCCCCGGCCGGGAGGCCCCCGCCGCCACCGAGGCGCCGGCCGGGCGGAGCGGCGGCTTCCCCTTCCGGGCGCTGGTGGCCGCGCTGGGTGGCCGCGAGAACATCCTGCGCGTGGACAACTGCCTGACCCGCCTGCGGGTCTGGGTGCGCGACCCGGGGCGCCTGGACGAAAAGGCCCTGCGCTCCCTCGCGCCGGACGGCCTGGGCTGCCACGGCAGCGAGGTGCAGCTGGTGTTCGGCTTCGACGCCGAGCAGCTGCGCGCCCAGCTGGACGAAATGCTGGCGGAGCACGCCCTCTCAACCTAACACGAAACAGCGCCGCCTCTGATTGCAGGGGCGGCGGCCTTTTTGCCGGCGCGGGTAATTGTAAAGCAAAACATTGACATATGCTTTACAACAAGCTATAATAGAGACAAAGGAAAGGGGGCTTCAGGATGAGCCAGACGATGGTGAATTTCCGCATGGATGAAGAGGTCAAGCGCAAGATGGAGCAGGCGTGCAAGGAGATGGGCATGAGCATGACCACCGCCTTTACCATCTTTGCCGTCAAGGTGGGCAACGAGCGGCGCATCCCCTTTGAGGTATCGGCAGACCCGTTCTACTCCGAGAGCAACATGAAGTACCTGCGCAAAGTGATCGCGGATATTGAATCCGGCCGGGCCAGGCTGACAGAGCACGAGCTGATCGAGGAATAAGGGATGAAATTACTTTGGGAAGAGCAGGCTTGGGAGGATTACTGTTATTGGCAGACCCAGGATAAAAAGACCTTGCGGCGGATCAATGCCCTGATCCGTGATATCCAGCGCAGCAGCTACGACGGGATCGGGAAGCCGGAACCGCTCAAAGCTGGCCTCAGCGGCTGGTGGAGCCGCCGCATCGACGATGTCAACCGCATTGTGTACCGCGAGGAGGCGGGGGCGATCGTCATTGCAGCCTGCAAAGGGCATTATGAAGACTGACAAAAATGCGGAACGAAGCCGCCTCTGATTGCAGGGGCGGCCTTCTTTTTCCACATGAGTTGACCGCGGGGTGGAAAAGCGCTATAATCGAAGGGCTGAAAACATACCAAAACGGCAGGGATTGCCTTTTTGACCTGGGAGGATCGCAATGAAAGAACAGTACATGGAACAACAGGCGGTGCTGGACGGCCTGTTTGCATTTTTGGACGCGGGGGTCAGCCCCTTCCACGCGGCGGCCGAGGCTGGCCGCCTGCTGGAGGCGGCGGGCTATACCCTCTGCCCCGAGGGCCGGCCCTGGCAGCTGGCGCCCGGCGGCCGCTACTACACCACCCGCAACGGCACGGCGGTGCTGGCCTGGCGCATGCCCCGCGGCAAGCTGGCCGGCTGGCACGTGACGGCCAGCCACAGCGACTCGCCCACGTGGCGCATCAAGACGCCCGACATCGCCGAGGGCGGCTACCTCAAGGCCGAGACCGAGGGCTACGGCGGCATGATCGCCTCCACCTGGATGGACCGGCCCCTGCGCGTGGCCGGCCGCCTGCTGGTCAGGACCGGGGACGGCGTCGAGACCCGGCTGGTGGCCCCGGAGCGGGCGCTGCTGTGCATCCCGAACCTGTGCATCCACTTCGACCGCGAGGCCAACAGCGGCAAGACCTGGAACTACCAGACCGACCTGCAGCCCATCTGCGGCCTGGACGGCGGCGCGCGCCTGATGGACCTGCTGGCCGCGGAGGCCGGCGTGGCGGCAGAGGATATCCTGGCGCACGACCTGGTGCTGTGCACCCGGCAGAAGGCCGAGCGCGTGGGCGTGGACGGCGAGCTGTTCATGTCCGGGCGCATCGACGATCTGGAGTGCGCCTACACCACCTTACAGGGCTTTTTGGCCGGCGAGGGCGCGGAAGAGGGCCGCGCCGACGTCTGGTGCATGTTCGACAACGAGGAGGTGGGCTCCTCTTCGCGGCAGGGCGCGCAGGGCACCCTGATGGCCGACGTCATGGCCCGCATCGAGGAAGCGCTGGGCGTCAGCCGGGACGAGAGCGTGTGCGCCCGCGCCAACAGCCTGCTGCTCAGCGCCGACAACGGCCACGCCACCCACCCCAACCACCCCCAAAAGAGCGACCCCTATAATCCGGTCAAGCTGGGCGGCGGCGTCCTGCTCAAATACAACGCCAGCCAGACCTACACCACCAGCGGCCTGACCGCCGCGGCCTTCCAGCGCATCTGCGAAAAGGCCGGCGTGGCGGTGCAGATCTTCGCCAACCGGGCCGACGTGCGGGGCGGCTCGACCCTGGGCAACCTGCTGGGCCACCAGATCGCCATCCCGATGGTGGATATCGGCCTGGCCCAGCTGGCCATGCACTCGGCGGTCGAGACCGCCAGCTGCGCCGACGCCGCCGCGATGGTCCGCGCCTGCGCCGCGTTCTACAACACGCCCATCTTCCAGCCCGCCGACGGCGCCTGGACCCTGGGGCTGTGAGCGGGCCGGTCGGGCGCTTCGCCCCCAGCCCCAGCGGGCGGCTGCACCTGGGCAACCTGGCGTGCAGCCTGCTGGCCTGGCTGTCGGCGAAGAGCCGGGGCGGCCGCGTGGTGCTGCGCATCGAGGACCTGGACGCCGCCCGCTGCCCCCGCGTCTACGCCGGTCAGCTGGAGGAAGACCTGCACTGGCTGGGGCTGGACTGGGACGAGGGCGGCTCCCACGGGGGGCCGCACGGCCCCTATTACCAGAGCGAGTGCGGGGATATCTATACAGAAAGTTATAAAAAGCTGGAGGATATGGGCCTGGTATACCCCTGCTTCTGTTCGCGGGCGCAGCTGCACGCGGCCAGCGCCCCCCACACCGCCGACGGCAACGTGGTGTACCCCGGCACCTGCCGGGGCCTGACCCCCGCCGAGGTGGCCGAAAAGCGCCGCCGCAAGGCCCCGGCCTGGCGCGTGCGCGTGCCGGACGAGGAGGTGGCCTTCACCGACCTGTGCATGGGCCCCCACCGCGAAAACCTGCTGACCGGCTGCGGGGATTTCTACCTGCGCCGGGCCGACGGCGTCTTCGCCTATCAGCTGGCGGTCGTCGTGGACGACGCCCGCATGGGCGTCACCGAGGTGGTGCGCGGGGCCGACCTGCTCAGCTCGACGGCGCGGCAGATCTACCTGTACCGCCTGCTGGGGCTGACGCCGCCGGCCTTCGCCCATTGCCCGCTGCTGCTGGACGCCGCCGGCCGCCGCCTGTCCAAGCGGGACGGCGACCAAAGCCTGGAAAACCTGCGCGGCCGCTACACCGCCGCCGAGATCGTCGGAAAGCTGGCCTACCTCTACGGCCTCCAGCCCGAGCCCGCCCCCCGCACCCCCGAAAGCCTTCTGCCCAGCTTCGACTGGGCAAAGGTGCCCAAGCAGGACGTGCGGCTGGAAGAGGGGCTGTTCTGAGAAGCTGGCACAATAAAAGGCTGCACCCGCAACGTGCAGCCTTTTTCTTCAGGTTTTGTTGGCGTCGGGGTCCAGCGGGACGATGGCCAGCGTTTTGCCCAGGGCAAACAGTACCTTGAGCACGGTGTCCAGCTGGGGGCTGGTCTTGCCGGTCTCCATCCGGGCGATGACAGGCTGTTTGACGCCGCTGAGCTCTTCCAGCTTTTTCTGGCTGATGCCTTTTTCCTGCCGTGCCTTGATCATCTCGCCGATCAGAGCGACGCGCAGGTTGCTTTCGGCGATCTCTTCCGGGGTAAAAAGTTCGTTTCTTACGGTTTCCCAACTGCTGCCGATGGCGGGATTGTTGGTGATATAATCTCTTTCCAGGTTACTCATATTGAACGCCCCTTTCTATCAGATCGGCAAGTTCCCGTTTGGCCTGTTCGATTTCCCGGGCAGGCGTTTTCTGGGTCTTTTTCATGAAACAATGCAACAGGACAAAACTGCCATTGACCCATGCCGCAAATAAAATACGGTCTCGAATGGGCCGCAGTTCCCAGATAGGGCCGTCCAGGTGCTTTAGATAGGGCTCGCCTAAAGCGGTGCCATACTGACTTAAAGCTTCAATGTAATCGTTGATTTTATTCGCCTTGATACGACTGTCTTTGTCATGCTTTGACCTCAATGTCCTGAGATATTCGAGGATAGGCTCATTCCCATTTTTATCGCGGTAAAAGTAGATGTTGTGCAAGTGACTTCCCCCCTCACTTTATAGTATACTTAAAAGTACTTGGTTGTCAAGTACTTTTAAGTTATATTGTAAAACCTTATGATTTCCTTTGATTTGTGCCGTATCCTTATGCTACAATCAAGCAAAGGAGATGCACATCATGCAAAAAACACTGCGGGCCGGGGGCCTGTCCGGCACGGCGCTGAAAGCGATCGCGCTGGCGCTGATGGTGCTGGACCACATCCACTATTTCTTTGCCTTTACCGGCGCGGTGCCGGAATGGTTCTCGATGCTGGGGCGGGTGAGCGCGCCGCTGTTCTTGTTCTGCACGGCGGAGGGCTTTGCCCATACCCACGACCGCAAAGGCTATGTGCTGCGGCTGTGGGCCATCGGGGCCGGGATGGGCCTTGTGCAGTTCGGGCTGGCGCTGGCGGGCCGGCGCGGCGACGGCTTTTACCCGATGAACGCCATTTTCCGCGACCTGGCCGTCGCCTGCCTGCTGTGGCAGGGGCTCGACTGGCTGCGCCAGCGGCGCTGGGGCCCCGCCCTGGCGCTGGTTGGCGGCGTGGGCGTGCTGTGGCCGGCGGCGTCGCTGGCGGCGGTGCAGGCCCTGCCGCCGGCCGGGCAGCTGCCGCTCTATCTGCTCAGCTGGACGGTGCTGCCCAACTGGGCCTTCAGCACCGACGGCGGGGTGTACTTCATCCTGGGCGGGGTGCTGCTGTACGCGCTGCGCGGCCGCCGCCTGGCGCAGGCGCTGGTCTGGGCGGCGTGGGCCTTCTTCATCGATCTGGGCAGCGTCGTCTATCTGCTGCGGATGGGCGTTGCGGCCAGCTTCGGTCAGGCGCTGCTGACCGCTTACCAGTGGATGGAGGTATTCGCCGCGCCGCTGATGCTGCTGTACAACGGCCGGCGCGGCGCGGGGTACAAGAAGCTGTTCTACTGCTTCTACCCGGCGCACGTCTATTTGCTGTACGCGCTGTCCTGCGCGGCATACGCGCTTTGGAGGTGAGACGATGGCCCATATCCTTGCGGTGGACGACGACGCCGACCTGCGGGCGCTGATCGCCGAGGCGCTAGGGCGGGACGGGCACTTTGTGCGGACGCTGGCGGCCGGGGATGCGCTGGACGAGGCGCACTGCCGCTGGGCGGACCTGATCCTGCTGGACCTGATGATGCCCGGGGAGGACGGCGCGGCCACCTGCCGGCGCATCCGCGCGCTGACCGACGCGCCCATCCTCTTTTTGACGGCGCTGAACGCCGAGGCCGACGTCCTGGGGGCGCTGGGCAGCGGCGGGGACGATTACCTGACCAAGCCCTTCCGCATCGGGGAGCTGCGGGCCCGGGTGGCCGCGCATCTGCGGCGCCAGCAGCGCACCCCGGCCCACCGCGTCGTGCGGGGCGGGGTGGCCTTCGACCTGGCGGCCGGGGCCGCCGAGGTGGCGGGGCGGCCCGTGCCCCTGACGCGGGGCGAATACGCCCTGTGCGAGGTGCTGGCCCTGCACGCGGGGCAGACCTTCGGCAAGGAGCAGCTGTACACCGAGGCCTTCGGTTACGAGCGCGCGGCCGACGCCAGCGCCGTCACCGAGCACATCAAGAACATCCGGGCCAAGTTCCGCGCCGCGGGCTGCGAGCCGGTGGAGACCGTCTGGGGGGTGGGCTACCGATGGAAGCGATGAAAAAGCGCCTCAGCCTGCGGCAGCTGCTGGCGGGGTACCTGGCCGTCACGGGCGGGCTGTGCCTGCTGGCGGCGGCGCTCTGGTGGGGCAGCTTTGCGGCGCTGGTGCGCTCCGGGGTCATCTGGCCGGCGGACTACATGGCCCAGCTGGCCTACGAGGCAAAGACCGCCGTCGAGGCGGCCGGGACTCTGCCGCCCGAGGCGCTGCCTGAGCGCTGCGGCTATCTGCTGCTGGACGGCGCGGGCCGGCCCCTCGCCACCAACTTACAGGGCCGCCGCCTGGACGCCGCCCTGGCGCGCAGCCCCCACGGCGGCCTGTGGAGCCCGTACCGCCTGCGCCTGCTGGAAGTGCCGCAGACGGACGGCAGCGTCTACCTGTTCCAATACGACTACGCGGTCCACTACGCGGACCCGGCCCTCGACGCGGCGCTGCCGGACTTCCAGACCTGCTGGCTGCTGGCGGGGCTGGGCGCGGCGGCGCTGATCATCGCGCTGACCACCCGGGCCGCGGGGCGCGTCCTGACCGCCGACGCGCAGCTGCTGTCGCAGGCGGCCGCGCAGGTGGCGGCCCGCCAGCTGGAAGGCGCGCCCTTCGGCGGGGCGCGCGTGCGGGAATATGCCGAAGCCCTGGCCACGATGCAGACGCTGCGGGAGGAGCTGGCCGCCAGCCTGGCCGCCCAGTGGGAGGCCGAGCGCCGCCGCGACGCGCTGCTCAGCGCGCTGACCCACGAGCTGAAGACCCCGCTGGCGGTGATCCTGGCCAGCGCCGAGCTGCTGGCCGAAGAGGACCTGACCCCTACCCAGCGGGAGAAGGTGGAGGCCATCCTCCGCCGCGCCGCCGGGATGCAGCGCACCGCCGCCCGGCTGCGCGGCATGACGCTGAAAAAGAAGTGAATGTTCCATGTGGAACAAGCGGGGGCTTGTTCCGGGACAACACCCATCAGCCGCATAACAGCAAAGCGCCCGCTTTCGCAGGCGCTTTTTGTCGATGCCGCCCCCGGCCGGGGCGGCTGTTTTGGTGCGTGCGCTTTACAGGCCCAGGATCAGACGGGCCAGGGCGTTATCCGGTGTGGGATCGGCTTCTGGTTTATTGCTTTCGAGGATATTATTCCACTCTTCGTCGGTGCAGCCAAACTCGGGGCGGGAAACGGCAGCACCTGCCTCCACTAATTGCTTAAATACATGGTCCATAAACGCCTCGTTGTCTGCGTTCTTAGGGCCGCCATAGTAGACGGTCAGGTTGTTGACGCCAGAGAACGCATTTGTCCCGGTGATTTTAAAGTCTTTACCCACCCGGAGATGCTGCAAGCCGAAACAACCAAAAAAGGCTTCTTGGCCCACCTCGCCGTTAACTGTCACGCTGGTCAGTTTTTCGCAGCTTAGAAAAGCGAGCTCACCCACTTCGCTAAGCGTGCCGGTCACCGTAGTTAGTTTGGTGCAGTTTTGGAAGGCGCTTGTGCCAATCGTGGTGCCATCGGGAACGGTAATGCTGACCAGACTTTTGTCCTTAAAAGTATAGTCAGGGATGTTCGTAATACCGCTTTGGCTCATGTCTATGCTGTTGACGCCGTCTACGCCGAGCATTTGAGCGGCCAAATCGGAGTTCAATGTTACCCCCTCCGGCACGATAATGGTTGAGCCCTTGCGGAGCCATGTTTTGGGGTCTTTCGGGTCGATAGTCGACTCAAAGGTAACGGTGATCGTGTGGTCTGCCGTTACATTGCTGAGGGTGTACGTATTGTTGTTTACGCTCTCTGTTACGTTGGTTTCGTTGTCGGTAACGGTTGCGATCTTATAGTAGGCCTCCGGGGTAATGGCGACGGTGACGGAGCCGCCCTCCGCTACGCTCGACGCGCTGGCCGCTGCCGTGCCGCCCTCGCTGTATTCGACAGTGACGGTATACATCACAGGGCCGTCATCGTCGCCGTCGTCGCTGGGCCGGCTGGAGCTGCTGGAACTGCTCGAACTGCTGGAGCTGGACGAACTGGACGAGCTTGCGGCGTTTTCCAGCAGCCAGTCCAGCATGTCGCAGCCGGTGAGCATGCCCGCCGTCCATACGGCCGCCGCCGCCAGGGCGGCCAAACGTTTGAGTTGCATATGCTTTCCTCCCTTGGTTTTCCGGTATGGTGTACTTTTCCAAACTGCCGTGAACGGGCAAAAAAGTAACGTGAATGGGATAGTGGAAGCATTGCAGCTAGGCGAAATTTTTGTTATACTATTCTTGTTAAAACATTTCCGAAAAAGTACACCTTGCCGGAAAGGCACCCCTCTCCGTCACGGCCTGCGGCCGTGCCACCTCTCCCACAGGGAGAGGCAAGTGTAACTGCGTCAAATAAGAAAAACTGGGTGGTAAGGAGAAGCTCTGAGAAACTTTTCCTTACCACCCAGTTTGTTTTTAACGCACGGGCGTGCACTTGGCTCCCCCCGCGGGGGAGCTGTCACAGGGTGCGCAAGCGCCCTGTGACTGAGAGGGGTGCCGTGCCGGAGAGGGAAATCCCCCCCTCAGATCACGGCGTGCTCCATCCACTTGCCGCTGAAGAAGCGCAGCGCGAAGAACAGCGCGCGGAAGGCCCAGTCGACGAACATGCCGGTCCAGATGGCCAGCAGGCCGCCGCCGAAATGGCCCACCAGCAGATAGCACAGCGCTACGCGGAACAGCCACATCGAGCTGATGCTGACCACCATCGTGTAGCGGGCGTCGCCGGCGGCGCGCAGCAGGTTGGGCAGCGTGAAGCTGGCCGGCCAGAGGAACAGCGAGATGATGTTGAACCAGACCATGACCTCCAGCGCGAGGGCGGTGGACTCGGGCGAGAGGTTGAAGAATTGCAGCATGAAGCGGTTGCCGCCGAAGAAGGCCGCCAGGTTCATCACCCAGGCGCCGGCGTAGGCCAGGCCCATCATCAGGCCGCTGTAGCGCTTGGCCTGCTTGCGGTCGCCCGCGCCCAGGCACTGGCCCATCACCGTCAGCGCGCCCATGCCCACGGCGTTGGCCGGGATGTTCAGCAGCGTGGTGGTGTTGTTCGCCACCGCGTTGGCCGCGATGGCCGCGGTGCCCAGGGTGCTGGTCAGGCTGGACACCGACAGCTTGCCGATCTGGAACATGCCGTTCTCGATGGCGTTGGGGATGCCGATGAGCAGGATGCGGCGGATCAGCTTGCGGTCGGGCCGCAGGGACTGGACGCTGTCCACCCGCAGCATGCAGGCGGGCCGCTGCAGCAGGTACAGCACCGCCGTGCAGGCGATGATGCGCGACAGCAGCGTCGCCAGCGCCGCGCCGAACACCGCCATGCCGCAGCCGTAAATGAAAATGGCGTTGCCGCCGATGTTCAGCACGTTCATCACCAGGCTGGACAGCATGCTGATCTTGCTGTTGCCCTGCGCGCGGAACAGCGCCGCCCCCGCGTTGTACATGCCGATGAAGGGGTAGCTGAGGGCCGACATCAAAAAGTAGGTCTCGGCGTAGGCCATGACGTCGTCGTCGATGGAGCCGAAAATGGCCCGCAGGATGAAATGCCGCCCGAACAGCACCACCAGCGCCACCGTGCAGCTGAAGGCCAGCATCACCAGCATGATCTGGCCGGCGGTGCTCTTGGCGTTTTTGGGCTCCTGGTGGCCGATGTACTGGCTGGTGACCACCGCGCCGCCCGTGGCCAGGGCCGACATGATCTGGATCATCAGGGTGTTGAAGGTGTCCACCAGGCTGACGCCCGAGACGGCGGCCTCGCCCACCGAGGAGACCATCAGGGTGTCGGCCAGGCCGATGGTGACGTTGAGGGCCTGCTCCGCCACCAGCGGCAGCAGCAGCGCCACCAGCTGCCGCCGGGTGAAGATGGGCCGGGATCGTGTGCTTTCTGTCATAAGGTTTGTGTGCTTCCTCCATGCGGGGCGCGCCCCACAGCAAGGCCCCGCAGAGGGGGTCGGATCTCTATGTTGTATACCACGGCATACTATAGCACAAAGCCGGGGCTGTTGCAATAGCGGGAAAAATGAAATTTCGCCCCGCATTCTGTGCAGTTTTACGCCCCGGGGCTATTTACCCCCGGGGGCGGATATGTTACAATAAACCATAGGATAAGGAGACGCGCCCCACATGCGCCGCGGCCCGTGCAGGGGGCCCCGGCGGCGGCAGGAATTTACGGAGGTACATGTAAGATGCCCAGAGATGCCCACGAAGTGGTGGTGATCGGCCACCGCAACCCGGATACGGATTCGATCTGCTCGGCCATTGCCTACGCCGAGCTGAAAAACAGGACCAGCAGCCTGGTGTGCGAGGCGCGCCGCGCCGGCAAGATGAACCAGGAGACGCAGTTCGTGCTGCAAAAGTTCGGGGTGGAGCCGCCCCGGATGTGCACCGACGTCAACCCGAAGATACGCGACGTCGATTACCGCGAGATGGACGGCGTGGACGGCTCGATCAGCCTGCGCCGCGCCTGGGAGATCATGCGCGACCGCGACGTCGACACCCTGCCGGTCGTCAGCCCGGACATCGACCTGCTGGGCGTGATCACCGTGAAGGACATCGCCACCGCCAACATGGACGTGTTCGACACGGGCGTGCTGGCCAAGACCCACACCACCTACAAGAACATCCTCGAGACGCTGGGCGGCGAGATGGTGGTGGGCAGCGCGGACGGCGTGTGCACCGCCGGCGATGTGCACATCGGCACCGCCACGCCCGAAATGCTGGAGAGCGCCGTGCAAAAGGGCGATATCGTCATCCTGACCAACCGCTATGAGAGCCAGCTGTGCGCCATCGAGCGCGAGGCCTCGCTGATCATCGTGTGCAACGACTCGAAGGTGGGCAAGACCATCAGCCGCATCGCCGCCGAGACGGGCGTGGACATGATGACCGTGCCCTTCGACACCTACGCGGTGGGCAAGCTGATCAGCCAGTGCGCGCCCATCTCCTACTATATGACCACGCAGAACATCATCAAGTTCACCCGCGTGACCCCGGTGGCCGACGTCACCCGCGTCATGGCCAAGAACCGGCACCGCTACTTCCCGATCCTGGACGAGAACGGCAAGTACTGCGGCATGGTCAGCCGCCGCAACATCATCAACCTGAGCAAGCGGCGCATCATCCTGGTGGACCACAACGAGGCCACCCAGGCGGTGGAGGGCTTCGACCAGGCCGAGATCCTGGAGATCATCGACCACCACCGCATCGGCAGCCTGGAGACCAGCGGCCCGGTCTACTTCCGCAACCAGCCGGTGGGCTGCACCGCCACCATCGTCACCCAGATGTACGACGAGCAGGGCGTCGAGATACGCCCGCAGATCGCCGGGCTGATGCTGGCGGCCATCCTGTCCGACACGCTGATGTTCCGCAGCCCCACCTGCACCCCGCTGGACGAGAGCACCGCCCGGCGGCTGGCCACCATCGCCGGGGTGGACGTGGAAGAGTTCGCCGCCGAGATGTTCGAGGCGGGCGAAAAGCTGGACGGCAAGACCCCCGAGGAGGTGTTTTTGCAGGACTTCAAGGTGTTCATGTGCGGGGACGTGCGCTTCGGCGTGGCGCAGGGCAGCTACATGACCCACAAGAACCTGCAGGCCGCCCAGGAGCTGCTGCTGCCCTACCTCGAGGAGGCGCGCCGCAAGCAGAACGTCGAGGACCTGTATATGATGCTGACCGAGGTGCCCCGCAAGGAGAGCGTCGTGATCTGCACCGGCCGCCACGCGCCCGAGATGCTGCGCGCCGCCTTCGACCGCGAGCCCGAGGCCGGCGGCGGCTGGGTGCTGCCGGGCGTCATCAGCCGGAAAAAGCAGTTCATCCCGGCCATGATGGACGCATACCAGGAGCTGTAACGCGCGCAGGGGAGGCAAGGCTATGTTCAACTTTTTGAAGGAGAAGGACCGCACCCCGCCCCCGCTGCCCGCGGGGACGGTCCGCCGCCGCTATGTGGTGACGGGGCGGGTGCAGGGGGTCGGCTTCCGCTACCGGGCGCGCTACGCCGCCGGGCAGCTAGGCCTGGCCGGCTGGGTGCAGAACGAGGACGACGGCAGCGTCACGCTGGAGGTGCAGGGCGACCCCGCCCTCTTCGCGCGGCTGTTCGACATGATCGCCGCGGGGGGCTATATCCAGATCACCGGCATACGCTCGCAGGACGTCGAGCCCGACCCCTGGGCGAGAGGATTTTCAGTGAAGGGATACTAAAGAGACAAAAGAAGCCCCGCTGCCTTGTGCAAAACGCAAGGCAACGGGGTTTTGGTGTGCTGCGGGGCCGTTTCAGGCGGCCACTTTCAGGGGGCTGTTGGCGGTCCAGACGGTGCCGTCCAGCAGGCGGGTGAGGGCGAGGACGCCGTTTGCCGAGACGCGGGCCGGGTCGAGGGCGAAAAAGTCGCTCTCGGCGAGAGCTTCGGGGTCGGCCGCGGCGTCGTAGCCCACGACGCAGACCCAGTGGCCGTAGGTGCTGCTGGTGGAGATGTGCGGGTAATCGACCACGTCCCAGCCGCCGGCGGTCAGGTGGTATTCCTCGGTGGAGGTGCGGTTTTGGTGCTTCGACACGCCGCTGACGGCGGTGTTTTGCAGATGTACGATGACGGGCCGGCCGGCGTTCAGCTCGCTGTAGAGCTTGTCGAGGCAGGCGGAAAGGTCGCCGGAAAAGCCGCTGTAGCCGGCCGCAGACCAGACCGCGCCGTTCGACCACATGCCGGCGCCGGAGTTTTCGACCCCGTCCAGCACGGTGCGGGCGTAGCGCAGCGCGTAGAGGCTGCATTTGCCGGGGGCCTGGTTGCCGATGGAGAGGATCTGCCCCTCGTCGAAGGGGAGCAGCTGGATGCCGTAGCGGTTCTCAAGGCCGGCGGCCGAGGCCCGGGGCAGGGCACAGACGAGCAGGACCAGGGCGAGCAGGAGCGCCGGCAGGGCGCGGCGGGCGCGGGTGGCAATATGCATGGAAAAACAGCCTTCTTTCTGGAAAAATCATACCAGAGAGAAGTATAGCGTCGAAACGTGGTGAAAGTGTGAGAAGATCCCCGCCGCAGATGGAGAAGTTTCGGCGCGCTTTTTGGCAAAGCTGCACAAAGCGCGCGCCGCCCCGGGATGACAAAGGCCCCGGGATGTGGTACAATGGCACAGAACAGAAAGGAGTCTGCCTATATGGAACCGCTGATCAAATTCTGGCTTTTCCTCTGCCACTGGGTGGAGTTCGATACGAGCGAGCAGGAACAGGACATCGACGACGCCATCGAGGTGCTGGGCCGCGCGGGCCTGCCCTATAAGGTGCGCAGCCGCGCCAACAGAGAAGGGCGGGAGGAATACGTCCTCTACGTCAAGAACGCCGACCGCGATTACGCCCGCTACTGCACGGGCTGGCGGCCTTTTTAAACGCCGGGAAAGGAATTTTATCTGTATGAAACATTCGAGTTTTTGCCGGGCGGCCGCGCTGCTGTGCGCCGTGCTGCTGGCCGGCTGCGCCGCCGCACCGTCTGCCGGGCCGTCCTCTGTGCCGGGGACGCCGGCCGCAAGCGCCGCGGCTTATTACAGCTTTACGGACGATCTGGGCCGGGAGGTGACGCTGGACGCCGCGCCCCGGCGGGTGGCCGCCCTGACCGGCAGCTACGCCGACATCTGGTGCGCCGCCGGCGGCAAAGAGACCCTGGCGGCCGCCGCCTCCGATGCATGGACCGACTTTGACCTGGGCCTGACGGAGGAGACCGCCAACCTCGGCGGCGCGATGGGCGTGAGCGTGGAGGCGCTGCTGGCCAGCGGGCCCGACCTGGTGCTGGCCTCCACGAACATCCCCTCGAACCAGGAGCTGCTGCCCACGCTGGAGGCGGCGGGCATCGAGGTGGCCTTTTTCTCGGTGGATACCTTTGAGGATTACCTGCGCATGCTGGAGGTGTGCACGGCGCTGACCGGCTGCCCCGAGCTGTACCAGACCCACGGCGCGGCCGTCGCGGAGGAGATCGAGGCGGCGCGGGCCCGCGCGTCCGCCGCCCTCGAGACGCGGGAGCCGGAGCGCGTGCTGTTCATCCGGGCGGCGGCCTCGATGGTCAAGCCCAAGGGCAGCGACGGCACCGTCCTGGGGGAGATGCTGGCGGACCTGGGCTGCGTGAACATCGCCGACCAGGACGAGAGCCTGCTGGAGGAGCTGAGCATGGAGGCCATCCTCGCGGCGGACCCGGATAAAATTTTCATCGTATTGCAGGGCGCGGACCCCGAGCCGGCCCGCCAGCGGCTGGAAGGGGAGATCCTCTCGAACCCGGCCTGGCAGCAGCTGAGCGCCGTGCAGGCGGGGCAGGTCTACTATATGGACAAGGCGCTGTACCACCTGAAGCCCAACGCCCGCTGGGGCGAGGCCTACGACCAGCTGGTCGAGATCCTGTATGGCGTCTAAGCGGGCGGTGCTGGCCGGGGCGGCGGCGCTGGCGCTGCTGGCGGGCGTGCTCAGCCTGTGCGTGGGGGCGGTGGCGCTGCCCCCCGGCGAGCTGCTGGCCGCCCTGAGCGGCCGGGGCGAGGGGACGGGCGCGGCCATCGTGCTGTATGTGCGCCTGCCGCGGACGGCCGCCTGTATGGCGGCAGGGGCGGCGCTGGCGGTGGCCGGCGCGGTGATCCAGACCGTATTGGCGAACCCCCTGGCCTCGCCGAATGTGATCGGCGTCAACGCCGGGGCGGGGGCGGCGGTGGCCCTGTGCTGCGCCGCGGCCCCCACGGCCGTGGGGCTGACCCCGCTGGCCGCCTTTGCGGGGGCCTTTGGCAGCGCGATGCTGGTGCTGGCCGTGGCGCAGCGGGCCGGGGCCTCGCGCATGACGCTGATCCTGACGGGCGTGGCGCTGTCGAGCATTTTTTCGGCGGCGGTGGACCTGGTGGTCACCCTGGCGCCCGACGCGCTGAACGGCTACACCGACTTCCGCGTCGGGGGGCTGGGCGGCGTGACGATGGCCCGGGTGGGCCCGGCGGCCGCCGTGGGCGCGCTGTGCCTGGCCGGGGTGCTGCTGCTGTCGAACGAGCTGGACGTGCTGGCGCTGGGCAGCGAGACGGCCCGCAGCCTGGGCCTGCGGGTGGGGCGCACGCGGGTGCTGCTGCTGGCGCTGGCCGCGGGGCTGGCCGGGGCTGCCGTCAGCGTGGCGGGGCTGATCGGCTTTGTGGGGCTGATCGTGCCGCACGTGGCCCGGCGCTTTTTGGGGGAGGAGAGCCGCCCCCTGGTGCTGGGCTGCGCCTTGGGCGGCGCGGCGCTGCTGACCGTGTGCGACACGGCGGCGCGCACGCTCTTCGCCCCTTACGAGATACCGGTGGGCGTGGCGCTGAGCCTGGGGGGCGGGCCCTTCTTCATCTGGCTGGTGCTGCGGCAGAAAGGGGGGCGCAGGCGGTGATCGAGCTATGCCACATCAGCGCGGGCTACGACGGCCGGCCGGTGGTGGAGGACGTCAGCTTCGCCTTCCGGCCGGGGGAGGTGACGGTGCTGCTGGGGCCGAACGGCTGCGGCAAGACCACGCTGCTGAAAACGGCGCTGGGGCTGCTGGCCCCGCTGGCCGGGCAAGTGCTGTACGACGGGGCCGCCTTGCAGACGCTGGCCCCCGCCGAGGCCGCCCGCAAGGCCGCCTATATGCCGCAGAACCGCTACGCGCCACGCATCGAGGCGCGGCGCATGGCGCTGCACGGGCGCTTCCCCTATTTATCCTTTCCGCGGCAGTACCGCGCGGCGGACTACGCCGCCGCCGACGCCGCCCTGGAGGCCGCCGGCGCGGCGGAGCTGGCCGGCCGCATGATGGACACCCTCTCGGGCGGGCAGCGGCAGAAGGTCTACCTGGCGATGGCCCTGGCGCAGGAGGCCCCGGCCATCCTGATGGACGAGCCCACCACCTGGCTGGACCCGAAGCACCAGCTGGAGGTGATGGCCACCGCCCGGCGCCTGGCGGCGGGCGGGCGCGCGGTGGGGCTGGTCTCCCACGAGCTGAGCCTGGCGCTGCGCACGGCGGACCGCGTGGCCCTGCTGGCCGGGGGGAAGCTGGCCGCCTGGGGCAGCCCGGAGGAGGTGTACCGCTCGGGCGCGCTGGAGGAAGCCTTCGGCGTGAAGATCGGCCGCTTCGAGACCGAAAAGGGCTGGCAGTACTACTACCTGTAAATAAAAACGAGCCTGTATCCGTTTTGGATACGGGCTCGTTTGCTGTTATAAGGCGCTCACCAGAGGGGCAGCTCTTCGCCTTCCTCGTTGATGAGGGAGACGCGGCCGTTGCTGAAGTACCAGCCCTCGCCGTAGAGGGTCTCGTGGCCGTCGGCGCAGAGGATGTAGGAGCCGTCCGGCAGGCCGATGAAGGGCCGGTGCTTGCTGTCGGCCAGGGCGATGTCCATCAGGGGCACGCCGTCCACGGCCTTGTCCTTCGAGAACTGGTAGTGGGGCCAGATGCTGGTACCGGTCAGGCCGAGGCCGCCCATCCAGCGGCAGTAGAGCGGGTCGGTGGCCTCGCCCGGCTCTTCGGGCTGGGCGTAGACGATCTGGGCGGCGTTCATCGAGCCGGCGCTGATGGAAAGGATGACGCCCTCATAGCTCTGGATCAGGGCGGGCAGGCCCAGCTCGGAGAAGAAGCGGTTCTGCGTGGGGACGTGGCCGCCCCCCAGGATCAGGAAATTGCAGCGGCGCAGCAGCGCGTCGATCTCCTCGGCGTTGCGGCTGTCGCAGGGGGTCAGGCCGTCCAGCGGCAGGCCGGCGTCCGCCATACAGCCGGCGAAAAAGCGGCAGGCCTCGTCGTTGGCGGCGTGGGCCGCGGGGTCGGCGGCCAGGTACAGGCCCTCGGGGGCCTCCTCGGGCCAGGCGGCGCGCAGCCGCTGGATGAAGCCGTTCTTCCGGTCCAGCGCGGCGGGCTGGGGGCCGGGTTCAAAGGGGCAGCCGGTGGGGCTGCTGGTCAAAAACAGGGTCATTCTGGGTTCCTCTTTCCTAGACGGGCACGGATCGGCGCACAGGGCTTGTGCGGCCCGTACTATTGTAGCACAAAAAGCCGCGGGTGGGGAGGGCAATTTCCACCAAAAGAAAGGGCCGCGCTTTACGCAAAACGCACAAAAAGAGCGCCCGCGCCCCGCTTGCCGCGCGGGACACGGACGCCGTGGATCGGGTTTAGAAATCAAAGAGGGCGAAGAGCTTTTCGAAAAAGCCCTGGGGTTTTTCGGCCGCCTCGTCCGCGGCGGGGGCGGCGGGCAGCCGGATGGGCTCGGTCTGGAGGGAGAACTGCAGCGCCGAGACGCTGTTTTTCTCCGAGGTGAAGGAGGCCGGGGGCGCTGCGGCCGAGAGGGTGTCCAGCAGGCTGCCCAGCTCCTCGTCCAGCTGCATGCTGCTGGTCTCGGTGTAGAGCTGGTGGGCCCCCGCCACCAGCAAGAGCGAGGCGGCGCTGAGCTGCTGCGTGCCGGCCAGCACCTGCTCGACGCCCTGGGTGTAGGCGTTGACGCCGCTGTCCAGCAGGCCGTACTGGCTGGCCAGGGCGCTGACGGCGTCGGAGAGCAGGGCCAGGTTTTGCAGCATGCCGTTCAGCACGCCGGCCATGGCCTGGATGCCTTCGTCGAAGGCGGCGTAGCCCTCGCGCACGGCGCTGGTGCCCTGGCGCAGCGTGCCGATGCCCTGGCCGACCGTGTCGAGGTAGAGCTGCATGGCCCCGGCCAGGGCCGTGTTGCCCTGCAGGAGCAGGACGATCTGGCTGATCTGCTCGCCGACGCCGAAGGGCAGGCCGGTGAGCGCTTGCAGCATGGCGATGGCCTGGGCGTTGCCGGCGGCCAGGGTGTCGAGGTCGAGGCCGTTCTGGGCCAGGATGTCCTTGAAGGCGTCGTAGCTGACCTGGCTTTCCAGCAGAGCGACGCCGTCGTCCAGCTGGGCGATGCCCGTGCCGATCTGCTTGGAGGCGCCCAGCAGCAGCTCCAGCTGGTCGTTCGAGGCCGAAATGCCGGACAGCGCGCTTTGCAGCTGCAGGAGGGCGCTGTTGACGGCGGCCGACCCGCCGGTGAGCAGGCCGTTCTGCTCCGTCAGGAGGGTCAGGCCCTGCTCGAGCGCGGCGATGCCGGCGGAGAGGGCGGCGGCCCCCTCGTCCAGCTGGCCGGTGCCGGTGGTGAGCTGGTTGAGGCGGTTGGTCAGGGAAACGCCGTCGATGTCCAGCTTGAGCTGCAGCTGGATGCCGTTGAGGGTGATGGCCGGCATCGTGAGATCCGTCACGTCGGCGGCGACCTCGACCTCGCTGGTCTGGCCGGGCAGCAGCGTGAAGATGATCTGCCGCTGGCTGCCCACGCTGGCGATGGTGCCGCCCGCCGCCCGGATGTTCGAGGCGTTGGCGGTGTCCAGGGTGACGGTGGTCTGCAGGGCGTACTGGTCGAACCAGTCGCCCGTGCAGGCGGGGTTGGGCCGGACGGAGATGCGGATGATCAGTGCGCCGCTGCGGCCGGCCAGGTCCTCGGGGGCGCGCTCGACGCCGTCGAGGGTGTAGTGCACCTCGATCAGCCAGGGCAGGGGGGTGGCGGCGGGGTCGAGGGTGCCCTCGTAGTACAGCGCGCCGTCGGCGGCGGGGGTGACGGTGACGGCCCCGTCCGCGTAGGCGAGGGGGTCGGTGGTGGTCATGTTGCGCACGGCGGTGTAGTCGCCATAGTCGGTGACGGTGCGGCCGGCCGTGCCCTCGAGGCGGCTGACGGCGTAGAGGCGCTGGACCTGGCCGGCGGCGTCCAGCTTGGCGTAGACGACCTCTTCTTTCGCGCCGGAGGCGGGGCGGGCGCTGTTCTCGTCCGCGGCGGGGGCTTCGGCGCTTTCGGGCGTTCCGGCGTTTTCAGGGCCGGCGGACGCGGCGTCGGGGTCGGGCAGGGGGGAGGTGTCGGAGGCGAGCACCGGCAGGGCCGCGGCGGCCAGGACGGCGGCCGCCAGCAGGGCCGCCAGGGCGCGGCGGGGGGTGGCAAAGGCTTTCATGAGGCGGGTTCCTCCTTGGGGTGGTGTGGGACGATGAGCGGATCGATCAGGTAGAGGATGCCGGGCAGCGCCAGCAGCACGATGGTGAGGGAGGCCAGGCTGCCCACGCCCAGGAAGTTGCCCAGCTGGGCCAGCAGCTGATTGGAAGAGATGGCCCCCATCAGGAAGCCCACCACCGCGAGGCCGCTGCCGGTCGTCAGCACCGAGGTGGTGACGGTGGCGACGGTGGCGGCGACGGCGGGCTTTTTATCCAGTGTTTCGCGGTATTCGCGGTAGCGGTCCGAAAAGAGGATGGCGTAGTCGACGGTGGCGCCCAGCTGCACCGAGCTGATGATCAGGTAGGCGATGTAAAAGACCACCGTGCCGGTGAAATAGGGCAGGGCCAGGTTGAACCAGATGGCCGTCTCGATGCACAGGACCAGGACGACGGGCAGGACGAGGCTGCGCTCGAGGAGCAGCAGCACCAGGAACACCGCCGCGATGGCCACGAAGTTGACCATGGCCATATCGTCGGTGATGGTGTCCATCAGGTCGTAGGTGCTGACGCCCTGGCCGGCCAGGTACCAGCTGCCGGGATAGTATTCCCCGGCGATGGCGCGCACGCGCTCCACCAGGGCGAAGGCGGCGTCGCCCTCAAAGTCGGCGGCCACCGAGATAATAAGGCGCGTGGTGTCGCCCGAGACCAGCTGCGCGAGGGTGGCGTCGTCGAGGAAGCCCGGCGGGATCTCGGCCCCGGCGGTATCGACGTAGGAGATGATGCCGGTGACCTCCGGCAAGGCGTGCAGGGCGGCCGAGAGCGCGCCCTGGGTGGCGCTGTCCCCGGCGGGGACGAGCAGGACATAGGTATCGCTCTGGCCAAAGACGGCTTCGATGGCGGCGGTGTCCCGGCCGACCTCGGTATCGGCGGCGAACATATGGCCCGCGCCGTAGTAGTACTCGTTGGCGTTGGAGGCAAGGTAAGAGGGGACCATGATGACGGCCAGCAGGGCCGCCGCCGGCAGCATGATGCGGGTGACGAAGCGCCCAAAGCCCGCAAAGGAGGGCAGCAGGGGCCGGTGGCGGGTCTTGTCCATCCAGGGCAGGGCGGCGACCACCAGCGCCGGCACGAAGGTGAACACGGTCAGCAGGCTGAAGGCCACGCCCTTGGCCAGGGCCAGGCCGAGGTCCGGCCCGATCTGGAACTGCATCAGCACCAGCGCGGCAAAGCCGATGACGGTGGTCAGGCCGCTGGACAGGATGGAGGAGGCGGACTTCGTCAGCGCCTCGACCATGCAGTCGCCGGGGGAGGCGTCCGGGCGGGCGGCGCGCACCTCGGCGAAGCGGTGGATGAGGAAGACCGAGTAATCCAGCGAGACGGCCAGCTGCAGGATGCTGCCGGCCGCGCTGGTGACGAAGGAGATCTCGCCGAACAGGAGATTGGTGCCGTTGTTGATCAGGATGGCCGCGCCCATGCCCAGCATGATCAGGACGGGCTCGGCCCAGCTGGCCGTGGTCAGGCCCAGGATGAAAAAGACGTAGAGCACGGCCACCGCCGCGATCTTGGCCACTTCCACCACGGTGGAGTTGGTGGCCGCCGCCGTGGACACCGCCGAGCCGGTCAGGGCCCCGGCGTCCCCCAGCAGCGCGTCGATGGCGGCCACGGCCTCGGCCCGCTGGCTGTCGGCCACCGTGATGGTGAACAGGGCCGCGCCGTCCTTGTAATAGGCCACCACCGTGGCGGGGTCCAGCATATCGTGGGGGACGGTGACCTCGGCCAAGTCGTCCAGCCAGGTGACGGCGGTAACGCCCTCGATGCGGGCGATCTGCCGCTTATAGGCCAGCGCCTCGGGGACGGTGACGTCCCGCACCATCGCCCGCACATTGGGGATGCCCCTGCTGAAGGCGTCCTCCATCACATCGATGGCCACGGTGGAGGGCGAGGCGGGGGGCAGGTAATCGTTGATATCGTAGTTGACCGAGACAAACAGGGACAGCACGGCGCACAGCGCGGCCGCCGCGGCATACACGGCCAGCACCCGCCTGCGGTGGCGGACGACGGCGGCAAAAAAGCTTTTCCCCTTCATGCAAGGCCTCCTTTCCAAGATGCGTTCACCCATCTATTATAAAAGTTTTGCGCGGAAAGGGAATGAACATCCTGTGAATTTTTTTGTACAGATGCCCGCCGCTGTAAAGCTTGCCAAGGGGGCGGCCGGGCCGTATAATAAGAAAAAAGCCGAACCATGCAAAGGAGGATCTGTGATGGAAAACCTGTACGAAAAGGCCGCGGCCAGCGCCGCCTACCTGAAAGAGCGGCTGCGCTTTGCCCCTAAGATCGCGGTGGTGCTGGGCTCGGGCCTGGGGGACCTGACCGCCGGCTTTACCGGCACGCAGGAGATACTCTATGAGAGCATCCCGCACTTCCCGCAGTCGACGGTGGCGGGGCACAAGGGGGCCCTGCTGGAGGGTATGCTGGGGGATACGCCCGTGCTGGCGATGGAAGGGCGCTTCCACTTTTACGAGGGCTACAGCATGAAGGAGGTGTGCTACCCCTTCTACGTCTTCAAGCTGCTGGGCGTCGAGACGGTGGTGCTGACGAACGCCGCCGGCGGCGTCAACCGCAGCTTTGAGCCCGGCACCCTGATGCTGATCACCGACACCATCAACATGATGGGCACGAACCCCCTCATCGGCCCGAACGACGAGCGCTTTGGCCCGCGCTTCCCCGATATGACCGAGATCTTCAGCCACGAGCTGCTGGATGTGGCCCGCGGCGTCGCGGACAGGCAGGGCATCCAGTACAAGGAGGGCGTGTACCTGGGCTTTATGGGCCCCTGCTACGAGACGGCGGCCGAGATCCGCGCCTTTGCGGCGATGGGCGCCGACGCCGTCGGCATGAGCACCGTCCCCGAGGCGATGGTCTGCGCCTACCTCGGCATCCGGGTGCTGGCCGTCAGCTGCATCACGAACATGGCCACCGGCATCCAGACCGTGCGCCACAGCCACGCGCGCGTGCTGGAAATCGCAAGCCAGGCCGGCGAGCGCATGTGCCGCTGGCTGGGCGAAGTCATCCAGAAGATCTGAACAGGCGAACAGCGCCGCCCCGCCCGGGCCCCGGGCGGGGCTTTTTTGTTGAAACCGGTATGGTGGAACGGTACGACTTTTTTGTGCGTTTGGGCCATAAATTTGTGGAATACATTCGATTTTCGACAAAAAGAGAAACAACGTTCCACTTTCCGCAAAACGAATTGACAAGTTTGTGCCCGTGGATTACAGTAGGGCCAGACAAAGCCCGGGGCCCGCAGGGCTGGCCGGGCGCAAGCAGCATGGAAGAGTTTTGAAGAAAGAAGGAATCGTGCCATGAAAAAGATCACCAGACGCAGCTTCCTGAAGAGCTCCGCTTTTGCGGGCGCGGCCGCCCTGACGGCGGGCGCCGCCCTGCCCGCCGCAGCGGCTGCCCCCGCCCCGGCGGCCCCCGCCGCGCCCGCCGCTGAGGCCGGCGCGGAGAACGGGCTGTTCTCCGCCCCGGTGCGTGTGAGCGCGGCCACCCTGCCCGCCGGCGGCTGGCAGGCGCAGCCCACCTTCCCCGATTGGGCCGGCTATGTGGACGACACCCTGGCGATGAACGGGATGTACACCTTCTACGGCTACAGCGGGCAGGGCACCCTGTACGTCACGCCCGAGGCCGGGGTGACGGACTTCGCCCTCTTCGTCAACAACCGCGCGGTGGACACCGGCGCGATGGCGGGCGGCGCGTGCTGGGCTGTGGATATCTCGGCGTGCGCCGTCAACGGGCTGAACACCCTGCAGCTGTGCTGCATCCAGCCGGCCGGCAAGACCGTGCAGGTGCACATCCCGTACCCCACGGTGATCGAGGGCAGCCCCGCGGACGTCGGGCTGGACAGCGCCGTGCTGGACGCCATCGACCGCATCGTGGCGGCCGACGTGGCCCACGGCTTTACCAGCGCGCAGATGGCCGTGATCAAGGACGGGCGCATGGTGTACCGCAACGCCTGGGGCACCGTGAACGCCTACCGCCCCGACGGCAGCCCCAAGACGGACAGCCCCGCCGTGACGAACGACACGCTGTACGACCTGGCCTCGAACACCAAGATGTACTCGGTGAACTACGCGCTGCAGCACCTGGTCACCCTGGGGCAGGTCAGCCTGGACGCCCGCATCGCTGAGCTGCTGGGCAGCGCCTTTGTGGACGACACCATCGACATCACCTACAACGGCTACGACAACCCCGGCCTGGCGCAGGTCAAGCAGTGGAAGAGCGAGCTGACCATCCGCGACGTGCTGCGCCACCAGGCGGGCTTCCCGGCGGACCCGCAGTACCACAACGACGCCTTTGACCAGCGCACCCAGGCCGCGGCCCCCGGCGTGCCGAACGTGCTGTACGCCGGCGCGGGCGGCGACGAGGCCACCCGCAGCCGCACCCTGAAGGCCATCTTCAAGACGCCGCTGATGTACCAGCCGGGGACCAAGACCCTCTATTCGGACGTGGACTACATGCTGCTGGACTTCGTCATCGAGCAGGTGACCGGCAAGCGGCTGGACGCCTACCTGGCCGAGACCTTCTGGCGGCCGCTGGGCCTTGGGCACATCACCTACCGCCCGCTGGACAACGGCTTTACGGCCAACGACTGCGCCGCCACCGAGCTGAACGGCAACACCCGCGACGGCGCGATCTCCTTCACCGGCGTGCGCACCTACACCTTGCAGGGCGAGGTGCATGACGAGAAGGCCTACTACGCGATGGGCGGCATCTCGGGCCATGCGGGCCTGTTCTCCAACGCATCCGACCTGGCGGTGCTGGCCTCGACCATGCTGTCCGGCGGCTACGGCAACGTGCCGCTGTTCAGCCGCGACGTGATCGACACCTTCACCGCGCCGAAGATCGAGTCGGCGGCCAGCTGGGGCCTGGGCTGGTGGCGCGAGGGCGACATGGCGCGCCCCTGGTACTTCGGCACGCAGTCGGCCTCCGGCACCGTGGGCCACCAGGGCTGGACGGGCACCCTGTCCATGATCGACCCGGCCGAGCGCCTGGTGGTGGTCTACCTGACCAACAAGATCAACTCCCCTGTGACCGACCCGGCCGCCAACCCCAACCAGTTCGACGGCAACTGGTACACCGCCTCGACCCTGGGCTTTGTGGCGCAGCTGCTGTACCAGGGCCTGAAGGGCCGCGCCGGCACGCCCGACGCCGCCCTGGACGCGCTGCTGGCGGACATGACCGCCGAGCACTTCAAGCTGGTGGAGGGCGACGGCGACGTCAGCGCCGCCCACCCGCGGGTACAGTCGGCCTACGCGATGCTGGAAGTGCTGGCCGAGCGCGGCGCGCAGCCCTTCCGCTTCACCGCGCGGCGCTACGCGCAGAAGGCGCTGGAGCTGCTGGACCCCGTCCGCGACGCGGAGGAGCTGGCCGCCCTGCGTGAGCAGCTGTAAATCGAGCTTTTTCTGAGAGAATCTCCTTACCTCCCCATTACGCAGCCGCCCCGGCCTTTTGGCCGGGGCGGTTTTGCGCGCGGCCTGCGCACTGTGCCCAAAAGTGGGGCCCGATCTTCTCACTTATGCGGTGGGTTTTGTGACCGGCTCACGTTGACGCCGCGGGGGAGAACCGCTATAATAAAAGCATCCAATCCTTTACCTAAATATTGCGCCGTACCGGGCCGCCCGCGCCCGGCCCGGATCGAACACAAAAGCGCGAACACGAAGCGACCGCACAAGAAAGGAGCCTGCCGTATGAAACGCCGTTTGTCCACCATCGCCCTGTCCGCCCTGGCCGTCGTGGCCGTGGGCGGGCTGACCGTCCTGCGCAGCGGCCTTGTGGCCGACGCCGCCTGGCGCCATGAGTACACCCCCCTGACCCGCAATACCTACCCGGTCAACGGGACCTTTACCAATATCTCGGTCACGGATTACTACGCCGACGTACAGTTCCGCGTATCGCGGGACGGGGCCGTCAGCGTCGTGACGCGGGACGCCGACAGCGTCGAGCACACGGTCGAGGTGGTGGGCGGCACCCTGACCATCTCCCGCCCGGAGCTGACCGCCGGGCAGCGGCTGTTCCACCACGAGGACGACGACCCGGAGATCACCGTTTACCTGCCCGCCGGCAACTACGGCGCGCTGAGCGTCTCCACCACCAGCGGCGACATCGAGGCCTCCGCGCAGCTGGGCTTTGCCAGCGCCGACCTGACCACCGTCAGCGGCGACATCGAGCTGTACGGCGCCGTCAGCGGCAAGGTGAACTGCAGCACCACCAGCGGCGACGTGGAGTTGCGCTGCCCCACTGCCGGCGATGTGACCATCAACAGCACCAGCGGCGACGCGGAGCTGGCTGACAGCTACATCCAGAGCCTGAACGTGCTGACGGTGAGCGGCGACGTCGACCTGGAGCGCACCGTCGCGGCCGGGGCCATCGTGGCCGAGACCACCAGCGGCGACATCGACCTGGAGCGCGCCGACGCCGCCAGCCTGACCCTGACCACCACCAGCGGCGAGGTGGAGGGCAGCCTGCTGAGCGCCAAGAACTTCGCGGTGTCCTCGACGATGGGCCGCGTCATGGCCCCTAACGCCGACCCCGCCGCCGGGCCCTGCACCGTCACCACCATGAGCGGCGACATCCGCCTGGCCGTGCGCCCGTAAGACACAACAGCGATACAAGGGCCCGGGGGCGCGCTCCCGGGCTTTTTGACGGAGGGTACCATGCACAGCGTCTATTTCACCCGCCACGGCGAAACGGTTTGGAACGTGGAGAACAAAATTTGCGGCGTGACCGACATCGCCCTGACCGGCCGCGGCCGCCAGCAGGCCCGCGCCCTGGGCCGGCAGCTGGCCGCCGGCGGCACGGACATCACGCGCATCCTCTGCTCGCCGCTGGCGCGCGCCCGCGAGACCGCCGAGCTGATCGCCGCCGAGACCGGCCTGCCGCTGGCCTGCGACCCGCGCCTGCGGGAACAGGCCTTCGGCCGCTACGAGGGCACGCCGCGCAACGGCCCCGCCTTCGCGCTGGCGAAGCTGCACTTTGCCGACCGCTTCGGCGGCGGCGAGAGCATGTTACAGCTGGCCGCCCGCGTCTACCCCTTGCTGGACGAGCTGGCCGCCCAGGACGGCGGGCCCGTCCTGCTGGTGGCCCACAACGGCATCGCCCGGGCGGTGCAGTCCTACTTTTACGAGATGAGCAACGAGGAGTTCGCCCTGTTCGGGATCGGCAACTGCGAGCTGGTGAAGTATACCTATTGAGCGCCCGGCAGGCGGGTATACTTTTTTGGGGAAATTATACATAACCGGGATCTGACAGGAAAGCGTCCGCGAAAGCGGGCGCTTTTTTACACCCCTCTCAGCCTCACTTCGTTCGGCAGCTCCCCCGCGGCACCCCTCTCAGTCACAGGGCGCTTGCGCACCCTGTGCCAGCTCCCCCGCAGGGGGAGCCAAGTGCACGCCCGTGCGTATAAGGAAAACTTGGTGGTAAGGCGAAGTTTCTCAGGGCTTTACCTTACCACCAAGTTCACCGTGTTCGACGCAGGTACACTTGCCTCTCCCTGCGGGAGAGGTGGCACGGCCGCAGGCCGTGACGGAGAGGGGAGCCGGGCGGCGGAGGGGGGCACAACTGTGGAAAACCCCACCCCCTTTTCCACGCAAAATGCCGCCCAAGCAAGGATAAGCCCCAAACACCCCCAAAACGCACAAATAACGCATAAATATACACAAAGTAGCGTATAAAAATGCAAAGCATACACTCCGCGCACCCCCGCGGGGTAAAGAAAATAAAGCGAAAAGGCAAAAATAGTAAATCGGGCCTTGACACCGGGGGGGGTATGTTATAATGCCTTCGAAAGGAAATGGACCTTCCTTTCAACCTGTTTCGAGCCT
>CALXGZ010000068.1 GCA_944387975.1 uncultured Faecalibacterium sp. | reverse complement strand
AGGCCCCGGCCGGCCGCTTGAAGGTGCTGCCGGCGCTGGGCTTGTCGAGGGGCTGCTTGTCGCGGCGGCGGCCCATCAGCTCGTTCATTTTGGCGGCGATGGCGTCGGGGTCCCCCGGCGCCAGCCGCACGGTGGCCGCCAGGATGCAGCCGCCGTTCGTCTCAAAGGCGCTGTGCCGGTAGCCGAGGTCCAGCTGCGCGGCGGCAGCCTCCACGACCTCGCCCGCCGCGTCCAGGTACCGCACCGAGACAAGGACGTCCTTCATCTCGCCGCCGTAGGCCCCCGCGTTCATATACACGGCGCCGCCCACCGTGCCGGGGCTGCCGACGGCAAACTCCAGCCCGGTCAGCCCGGCGTGCAGCGCCGCCGTGCACAGCGCGCTCAGCGGCAGGCCGGCGGGCGCGGTCAGGGCGTCCCCCGCGCGGGCGACCTCGCCCTGCATGCCCGCCAGACAGATCACCGCGCCGGCGTAGCCCTTATCCCCAAACAGGATGTTGCTGCCGTTGCCCAGCAGGTAATAGGGCACGGCCAGCTGCCGGCACAGCCGGACGGCTGCGCACAGCTGCGCCTCGCTGTCCGGCTGGACGAACACCGCCGCCGGGCCGCCGATCTTAAAGCTGGTGTGGGCGGCGAGGGCCTCCCCTTCCTTATAAGAGATGCCGGCTTCGCGCAGCCGGGCGGTCAGTTCCATGTGCGTTTGTTCCAAGCTCTGTCTCCCTCTCAGTCGATGGTGGCGTCCAGGCCCAGGCGGATCAGCAGCTCCTTGGCCGCGTTGTAGCCCATCTTCTTCTGGCGGTTGTTGATGGCAGCCGTCTCCAGCACGACGGCCAGGTTGCGGCCGGGCGATACGGGGATCTCGGTGCTGGGGATGCGCACGCCGAGGATATCGTAGTATTCGGTCTCGAGGCCGGTGCGCTGGTAGTTCTTCTTGGGGTCCCAGGGCTCCAGCTGGACCACCAGGTCCACCGTCTCGGTCACCTTGACCGCGCCCGCGCCGTACACGCGGGACACGTTGATGATGCCCACGCCCCGCAGCTCGATGAAGTGGCGGATGTTCTCGGGGGCGGTGCCCATGATCTGCCGGTTCGAGACCTTGCGCAGCTCGACGGCGTCGTCGGCCACCAGGCGGTGGCCGCGCTTGACCAGCTCGATGGCCAGCTCGCTCTTGCCGATGCCGCTGTCGCCCACGATCAGGATGCCCTCGCCGTACACCTCCACCAGCACGCCGTGGCGGGTGATGCGGGGGGCCAGCTCCATGTTCAGCACGCTCAGCAGGCTGCCCATCAGCACGCAGGTCGCCTCGTTTGAGCGCAGCAGCGCCACCTTATACTTCTGCGCCAGCTCCACCATCTCGGGGAAGGGGCTCAGCTCGTCGCTGCGCGAGACGATCACCGCCGGGGGCATCGCGCCGAACAGATGGTCCAGCGCCTCGTAGCGGCGCTCCGGCGTCTGGACCGAGAGGAAGTTGATCTCAGCCAGGCCCATGATCTGCAGGCGCAAATTGTCGAAGTACTCGTAGTACCCCGCCAGGAACAGGCCCGGGCGGTTGACCTCGGCGATCTCGACGTTGATCTGGCTCAGCTCGCGCGGGGTGTAGACCACCTCCATGTTGACGCGCTCAGACAGTTTGGCGAGCGATATTGTAAAGTTTTCCATCCTTGTTTCCTCCCTGTGACAGGCGCGGCGCGCCGTCCGTTTCGGCCGGGACTTGCAGCTCGTGCGCAAAATTCCCATTTTTTATATTATAATCAAAACCGGGCGGGATTACAATTCCCCCCGGGCCATTTTTCCGCATTGCGCGCCGGGGCCCGCTCCGCTATAATAGAGAGGAAAGGCGGGGTTTATGTAAACTGTGCTTTACGCAAATTTTACATAAAGCCGGTTTCGCATTTTACATCCCCGCACTATACTCAAATGGGATACAGGTAAAATCCCTGTAAAACGCACGCCGAACCGCACACCGAACAAAGGAGAGATCATGAGCATCACGCACGTATTTTCCCTGCTGGGGGGCCTGGCCCTGTTCCTTTACGGCATGGACCTGATGGGCAAGTCCCTCGAGCGGCAGGCCGGCAGCCGGCTGCAGAAGATCCTCAGCCGCCTGACCGAGAGCCCCCTCAAGGGCTTTTTGCTGGGCCTGGCCGTCACCGCCGTCATCCAAAGCTCCAGCGCCACCACGGTCATGGTGGTGGGCTTCGTCAACAGCGGCATCATGCAGCTGCACCAGGCCATCGGCATCATCATGGGCAGCAACGTGGGCACCACCGTCACCAGCTGGCTGCTCAGCCTGACGGGCATCGAGGGCGACAGCCTGCTTTTGCAGCTGCTCAAGCCCTCCACCTTCAGCCCGCTGCTGGCCTTCATCGGCATATTGCTGTTCATGTTCGGCGGCGAAAAGAAAAAGGGCGCCGGCGGCATCCTGATCGGCTTTGCCATCCTGATGACGGGCATGACCGCCATGTCGGACGCCGTCGCCCCGCTGGAGCATGAGCCCTGGTTCACCGAGCTGTTCGTCCGCTTCTCCAACCCCATCCTGGGCGTGCTGGTGGGCGCGCTGGTCACCGCCATCATCCAAAGCTCCAGCGCCAGCGTGGGCATCTTGCAGGCCCTCAGCTCCACCGGGGCCATCACCTTTGGCAGCGCCATCCCCATCATCATGGGCCAGAACATCGGCACCTGCGCCACGGCCCTGATCTCCTCCGTGGGCGCCAACAAGAACGCCCGCCGGGCCGCGATGGTGCACCTGTACTTCAACATCATCGGCGTGACGGTGTTCCTGGTGCTGTTCTACGGGCTGAACGCCATCTTCCGCTTCAGCTTTGTGAACGACGTCATCGCCCCCTGGGGCATCGCGGTGGTCCACTCGGTCTTCAACCTCGCCACCACGGCCCTGCTGCTGCCCTTCACCAACGTGCTGGAAAAGCTGGCCTGCCTGACCATCCCCGACACCGAGGAGAAGGAGCGCTTCACCCTGCTGGACGAGCGCCTGCTGAACACCCCCTCCGTGGCGGTGGAGCAGGCCCGCTCCGTCACCTCCGCGATGGCGGAGACCGCCCGCGCCGGCGTCATCCAGGCCATGAGCCTGACCCACCGCTGGGACGAGGAACTGGCCAAAAAGGTGAAGGAACAGGAAAAGCAGGCCGACCGCAGCGAGGACGCCCTGGGCACCTACCTCGTCAAGCTGTCGGGCCACGCGCTGAACCACGACGACAGCCAGCAGGTGAACACCCTGCTGCACACCATCAGCGATTTTGAGCGTATCAGCGACTATTCCGTCAACCTGCTGCACTCGGCCGAGGAGATCCACGACAAGGAGATCGAATTTTCGGCCGACGCCCAGGAGGAGCTGGGCGTGCTGGAGGACGTGGTGCAGGACCTGCTCAACCGCACGGTCGAGGCCTTCCGCCAGGGCGACCTGCACCTGGCCAGCAAGGTCGAGCCGATGGAGTCCGTGGTGGGCGAGCTGGTGCGCGCCATCAAGGCGCGGCACATCGCCCGCCTGCAGGCAGGCAGCTGCTCCATCACCTACGGCTTTGTGCTGGAAGATCTGCTGACCAGCTACACCCGCATCTGCGCCCACTGCAGCAACGTGGCTGTGGCGCTGATCGAGGTGGCGCAGGATAGCTTCGATACCCACGCCTATCTGTCCGACCTGCGGCACAACAAGGCCGCCGAGGAGAGCCAGGCCTTCCAGCGGCGGGTAGACCGCTACCGCGCGCGCTACAGCTTCCCCGGCGAGGGCGCGCAGGACAAGCAGGAGGAACAATGATATGATCTACATCGTAGAGGACGACGCCTCCATCCGTGAGCTGGAGCAGTACGCGCTGCAGTCCAGCGGCTACGACGTCAAAGCCTTCGACGGGCCGGAGGCCTTCTGGCAGGCCATGCGCATCACCGAGCCGGAGCTGGTGATCCTGGATGTGATGCTGCCGGGCGAGGACGGCTTTTCGATCCTGAAAAAGCTGCGCGGCGCGCCCACGCTGCGCCAGCTGCCCATCATCATGGTCACCGCCAAATCCAGCGAGCTGGACACCGTCCGCGGCCTTGACTGCGGGGCCGACGATTACATCACCAAGCCCTTCGGCATCATGGAATTCCTCAGCCGGGTGCGGGCGGCGCTGCGCCGCTCGGCCCCGCCGGCCAAGCCCAACGTCTACTCCTTCCACGAGCTGCTGCTGGACAACGCCCGCCACAGCGTGACGGTGCACGGCGCGCCGGTGGACCTGACCTACAAGGAATACAGCCTGCTGCGCCTGCTGCTGGAGAACACGAACCTTGTCGTCACGCGCGAGACCATTTTGCAGGTGGTGTGGGGCACCGATATCTCGGTGGAGAGCCGCACCGTCGATATGCACATCCGCACCCTGCGCAAAAAGCTGGGCAGCGCGGGCAGCTACATCCTCACCGTGCGCAAGGTGGGCTACAAGCTGGCCGACAGCGAGGAGGGCGCCGACGAATGAAGACCCGCAGCATGGAGGAGACCATAGGCCGCCGGCTGTATCTGATGGGCTTCCTCAGCCTGGTGCTGGCGGTGGCGGTGTGCGTCTTTGTGTTCCACCGCGCCTTCACCATGCAGGCCTGGCGCGCGCTGGAAAACGAATCCACCGTCATCGCGGCGCTGTACGGCTACGAGCCCCGCAGCCTGAACGCCCTCGAGATGTCCGGGCGGGTCCGCGTGACGCTGATCGCCCCCGACGGCCGGGTGCTGTATGAGTCCACCGACGCCGACGAGCAGGCCGAGATGGAAAACCACCTCTCCCGCCCGGAGGTACAGGCGGCCTTTGCCGGCGGGGCCGGCAGGGATATCCGCGATTCGGCCACCACCGGCTACGAGAGCTATTACTACGCGGTGCTTTTGCCGGACGGCAACGTCCTGCGCACCAGCCAGGACGCCGCCACCATCTGGGCCCTGTACGACGACGCGCTGCCCGCCATCCTCGTCAGCTGCGTGCTGATCATGGGCTGCGCGGCCTTCCTGGCCGGGGTGCTGACGCGGCGGCTGGTGCGCCCCATGCTGCAAATGACCGACGACCTCGACCACATCCAGGAGAAGGTCCCCTACCGGGAGCTGGTCCCCTTCGCGGACGCCATCTACTCCGACCGCGCCATGCGCGAGAGCAACGAGAAGATGCGCCAGGAGTTCACGGCCAACGTCAGCCACGAGCTGAAAACGCCCCTGACCAGCATCTCCGGCTACGCCGAGATGATCGAGACGGGCCTGGCCCGCCCCGAGGACGTGGCCGCCTTCGGGCAGAAGATCCACAGCGAGGCCACCCGCATGCTGCGCCTGGTGAACGACATCATCCAGCTGTCCCACCTGGACGACTCGGGCAGCACCCGCAACGCCCCCGTGATGGAGCCGGTGGACCTGGCCGCCATCGCCGCCGACTGCGCCGAGCGTCTGCGCGTGAACGCGCGCCGCGCCTACGTCACGCTGAACGTCCGCGGCGAAAGCGCCGAGGTGCTGGGCTCCCCCAGCTTACTGGAAGAGCTGTGCCAGAACCTGTGCGACAACGCCATCCGCTACAACCGCCCCGGCGGGCGCGTCCTGCTGGAGACCGGCCGCACCCGCGAGGGCCACCCCTACCTCTCGGTGCAGGACAACGGCATCGGCATCCCGAAGGAGGCCCAGGCCAGCGTCTTCGAGCGCTTTTACCGCGTGGACAAAAGTCGCAGCAAGGCCACCGGCGGCACCGGCCTGGGCCTTGCCATCGTCAAACAGATCGCCCGCATCCACAGCGCCCGCATCCGCCTGGAGAGCGAGCCCGGCGCCGGCACCACCGTCACCGTCACCTTCGAGGGCATCCAGCAATAGGCCCAAGCTCAATAAATCGCAACGTCTGTCCGCAGCGGCGGGCAGGCGTTTTTTTCTGCGTCCAGCGCCGGCCCGCCCCACAGCGCCCGGTACGCGCCCAGGCCCAGCAGGTCCTGGCCGGCGGCCCAGCGCTCCCGCACGAGGGCGCTGCACAGCTCGCCCAGGCGCGCCAGCTGCTCCGGGGCGGGCCGCTCGCTGTCCGCCGCGGTCTGGCAGCTCAGCCGGATCAGGAAGCCCTCTCCTTCCGCCTCCACGCCGCACAGCGGCCGCCGCAGCGCGACGGGCCGCGCGCCGGGCCAGAACACGAACTGCTCCCCTTTGCCGGTCAGCAGGCGGTAGACCGCCGTCTTTTCGGCGTCCCAACGCTCCTGCTCCGCCGCGGAGAGGAAGAGCCCTTCCTCCGCCGCGGCGGGTTTATCCTCCTGCAGGCGCAGCAGCGGCAGCAGCACGGCGCCGTCCACCCGCGCCTCGTACAGGCGGGGCAGGGCCCGCCGCGCCTGCTTGAGGGCCTGCAGCAGCTCGGTCAGGGGCTCGCCGCCTTCCTCGGTGACCTCAGACAGTTCCGCACAGGTAAAACCGCAGGCAGCCATCCGGGCGCCGGTGCGGCCGCACTGCCGCGCCAGCACCAGGGCTTCGTATTCCTCCAGGGTGGTCAAGCCGCTCCCCGGCAAAAGCAGCAGGTAATCGCACAGGCGGAAGTTTGCCGTCAGGGGCAGGGCGGCCTCGGCGTTGGCCAGGGCCCGCTCCAGATCCGGGCCCTGCGCCGCCGCGAACCGGATGCCGTCCGAAACTTCGGACGAATCCGCCGAAGCGTCAGGCGCCTGGTAGAGCAGGCCCACTGTCCAATTCTCCTGCCCCGGTTCCAGCAGCACCGCCCGGACCATGCTTTTTTCGGTGGTGTCGGTGCGGGCAAAGGCCAGGCAGAACACTGCCAGCAGCCCCACCGCCAGATATTTCAGCCATCGGTTTGCCAATCCTTCCGCCTCCTTGCAGCTCGCTTGCTGTCAGTATGCGC
>CALXGZ010000067.1 GCA_944387975.1 uncultured Faecalibacterium sp. | reverse complement strand
CCCAGCCGGAACCGCAGGTTCAGATCGCCGGGGTACTCCCGCAGGCGCTGGCGGCAGAACTCCAGCGCGCCGCGCCAGTCGCCCCCGTCGAACAGCGCCCGGGGCGTTTTGCACACCGCGTCGATCTCTTCGCCGGAAAGTTCCGGCCGGAAACCCAGCAGTTCATCGGCGCTGCAGCCCAGCGCCCGGGCCAGCGGGCAGAGCAGGGCCACGTCCGGCAGCGCGCCGCCGGTCTCCCACTTGCTCACCGCCGCGCTGCTGACCCCCAGCTGATTCGCCAGCTGGCCCTGGGTCAGGCCCTTCGCCCGCCGCAGCCGCTGCACCGTTTCGCCGATGGCGTTCATCTTTGCCACGCCCCTTTCTCTTTTTCCATCTTACCACGGTGTTCCCGCGGGCACAATGGAGCCTTTTTCAAACCATCAAGTAATTTTTTCAACTGTTGTTTGAATTATTCCCGTTTTTGAAAGGAGGTTGAAAGCCTTCCTGCGTTGCAAACCATTCTCACAGGCCGAAAAATATGGTAAAATCAAAAAAGAAGTGCACGAATCTGGCAAAGCGCACATATTGACCGAGGAGGAAACGGTATGCCACAGGCGGAATTTTTCGGCTGCTATGACTTCAACGATGAATGGTACCTTGTGGAGATGGTATTAAACGAAGCGCCTTCTAAAATCGATTGGGCCGGTATAGTCGTTCCCGAAGAAGGGGTGGACAATTCCTGCTGGCAGTGCCCCTACATGGAGCAATACCTGAACGCCGACGGCACCAAAAAGCTGTGTGAGACGTACGATCTTCCGGCGGACGACGCCCGCCTCTGCCGGGTGGTATTCTTCCTTTTCAAAGGCGGGAAGGACGCGGTACTTCACACGCCCTATGGCGACTTTGCGCTGAACACTGGGGCCAAGGTCCCCGCGCGGCTGGAAGGAATCGTGGAATTTGAAGAAGCGGACTGAGGCAAGAAAAGAGGGCGGCGCGGGCTGAAGTTCAGCCCGCGCCGCCCTTTTGCGTTGCGGTTTTATCAGGTGTCCTGCAGCTCGCCGCGGCTGGCGGCTTTCAGATAGGCGTTGATGAAGCCGTCCAAATCGCCGTCCATCACGGCCTGCACGTTGCCGTTTTCGTAGCCGGTGCGGTGGTCCTTCACCAGGGTGTAGGGCATGAACACATAGCTGCGGATCTGGTGGCCCCAGGCGATCTCCTTCTGGACGCCCTTGATGTCGCTGATCTTGTCCAGGTGCTCCTGCTCCTTGATCTGATACAGCTTGGAAGCCAGCATCTTCATGGCGGTGTCGCGGTTCTGGAACTGGCTGCGCTCGGTCTGGCAGCTGACCACGATGCCGGTGGGCTTGTGGATCAGGCGCACCGCGCTGGAGGTCTTGTTGATGTGCTGGCCGCCCGCGCCGGAGGAGCGGTAGACCTGCATCTCGATGTCCTCGGGGCGGATGTTGACCTCGATGTTGTTGTCCAGCTCGGGCATGACCTCCAGCGAGGCGAAGCTGGTCTGCCGCCGCGCATTGGAGTCAAAGGGGCTGACGCGCACTAAGCGGTGCACGCCGTTCTCGCTTTTCAGCAGGCCGTAGGCGTTGGCGCCCTTGACCATGATGGACGCGCTCTTGATGCCGGCCTCGTCGCCGTCCTGGTAGTCCAGCACTTCGACGTTCATGCCGTGGTTCGCGGCCCAGCGGGTGTACATGCGGTACAGCATCTCGGCCCAGTCCTGCGCCTCGGTGCCGCCGGTGCCGGCGTGGAAGGTCAGGATGGCGTTCGAGTGGTCGTACTCGCCGTTCAGCATCGTCATCAGCTGCAGCTCGTCCACGGCCTTGCCCACGGCCTCGACGGCCTGCTCGCCTTCGGGGATCAGGGCGGGGTCGTTCTCCTCCTCCAGCATCAGCAGCATGGTCTGGGCGTCCTCGTACAGGCCTTGCAGCTTTTCAAAGCGGCCCAGCTTGCCCTTCAGGTCGCCCACCTCGTCAAAGACCTTTTTGCTGGCCTCGGCGTCGTCGTAAAAGCCGGGCCGGGTCATGGTGTGCTCCAGCTCCTGCACGCGCTTTTTGCTGGCGTCGATGGCCAGCGCCTCTTCCAGGTCCTGGACGGCCTTGCCGTGCTCGGCCAGCTGGACCTTCAGTTCATCGATCGTGATCATAGCTACCTCTCACATCCGTGTGTCGTGTCGTTATCTTATACAGTATACCTGACGGCGCGGGCAAAATCAATCCTTGCCCTGCTCCTGATGCAGCGTGCCGGTGCCGCCCTCCACCACGCCGTCGTGGCGCAGCACCGCCCCGATGGTGCCGAAAAAGCAGGCCGCGTCCCCGCGCAGCGTGATGTGCGCCACGTATTCGCCGTCCAGCCGCGCCTTTTCGGGGATCTCCAGCTCGTCGCGCCCGCGGATCTGCGCCAGGCCCGTCAGCCCGGGGCGCACGTCGTTGGCGCCGTACTTGTCCCGCTCGGCCAGCAGGTCGTACTGGTTCCACAGGGCGGGCCGCGGGCCGATCACCGCCATGTCGCCCTTCAGGATGTTCCACAGCTGGGGCAGCTCATCCAGGCTGGTCTTGCGCAAAAAGCGCCCCACCCGGGTGATATAGCGCTCGGGGTCCGCCAGCAGGTGGGTGGGCATGTCGTGGGGGGTGTCGGCGCGCATGGTGCGGAACTTGTAGATGTCGAAGTGGGTCTTGTGGATGCCCACCCGCTTCTGCTTGAAAAACACCGGCCCGGGGCTGTCCAGCTTGACGGCCGCCGCCAGGGCCAGCAGCAGCCAGGACAGGCAGACGATGCCGCCCAGCGCCAGGATAAAATCCAGCGCCCGCTTGCCATACTTGCGATACATACCCGCGCATCCCTCCTGTTTTGCCTTGTTGCCCTGAGTATGGGCATACAACTAGCAGTATAGCACAGTTTGCCGCCCGCGGCAAGGGTTTTGCGCCGCGCCGGACGAAAAAAGCCCCGGCGGGCAACCGGGGCGGGAAGGGCGCCGTCAGCCCTCGCGGGCATAGGCGGCCAGCAGCTCGGGGCAGGGGCCGTAGCTGCGGTCGAAGCGCGCGCCGAGGGGCGCGCCGCGGAAGATGTGTGCGCAGTACGCGTCGATCAGCTCCAGCGCGACGGGCACGGCCCCCTCGAAGAGGTAGCACAGCTCGTCGCTGCTGGCGGCGTAGGCCGGGCGGTCCAGCGCGCTGAACAGCAGCCCGCCCAGGATGTCCCACTTGCCGGTCAGGCGCAGGGCCCCGGCCGCCAGGGCGTTGCGCAGGGGGCTGCCGGGCATCAGCAGGCGGTTGACCAGCTTCATGTTGTTCAGGCACTGGCGCAGCTGCTCGCGCCCGGCGGGCAGCACCCGGGCGATGGTGCGGGCGGTGGTCTCGCTGGCTACGATGTAGCCCGCGGGGTTCGACTTGCGCCAGTCGACGCCGTCCAGCTGCATCAGCGCGCCGTCGAAGGCCGTCTCGATGGCGACGTGCCGGTGGCCGCTGCGGCCGATCTCATATTCGATGTAGCTGTGGCATTCGCTGTCCAGCGCGAAGTGGCACAAAAAGCCCAGCAGATAGCTGAACAGCAGCTGCCCCTCGGGGCGGCCGTTGACGTGGGCCGCCGCCTGCGCAAAGAAGGGCGCGGCCGGAGCGTCGTGGATGGCGTCGCCGGCGGCCTTATAAGGGTTTTTGCGCAGCGGGTCGTAATAGAACAGGATGTCGGGCCCCTGCAGGCCGATGTTGAACAGGTCGGGGTGCGACTCGATGGCGGTGCGGGCCTCGTCGTTTTGGCAGGCGGCCAGCACCTTTTCGCCAAAGCGGCGGTGTGCGTAGACAGCGGGCATGGGAAGTCACCTCATTTCATCAGATCGGGGGGAAGGGTCAGTACTCGTTCTTGCGGCCCTCGCGCACGGCGCGGCGGAAGGCGAAAAAGCCCAGCAAAATCAGCGGGGCGATGACCATGACGCCGGTGGACGTGCTGCCGGACAGCTGGGTCAGGGCGCTGACCAGGAAGGTGCCCACGAAGGACGCGCCTTTGCCGCAGATATCCAGCAGGCCGTAGTATTCGCCCGAGCGCTCGGGCGGGATGATCTTGCCGAAGTAGGAGCGGGACAGCGACTGGATGCCGCCCTGGAACATGCCGACACAGACAGCCAGCACCCAGAACTGCCCCTGCGTGCGCAGGAAGATGGCGTAGGCCGCGATGCCCACGTAGGCCAAAATGCCCACCGACACCAGCAGCGAGGTATCCACCTTGCGCGACAGCCAGCCGAACAGCAGCGCGAAGGGGAAGGCCACGATCTGCGTCACCAGCAGCGCCAGCAGCAGGCCGGTGCTGTCCAGCCCCAGCGCCTGGCCGTAGGCTGTGGCCATGTCGATGATGGTGTACACGCCGTCGATATACAAAAAGAAGGCGATGAGGAACCAGAACACCTGCTTGTTGCCGCGTATCTCGCGCAGGGTGCCGCCCAGCCGGCGGAAGCTGTCGCGCACCAGGCGCCCGCCGCCCCGCACGCTGTAGCGCTGGCGGTAGCTGCGCAGCAGCGGCAGCGTGCAGCACAGCCACCAAGCCGCGTTGAGCAGGAAGGCCAGCAGCATGGCCGTGTTGAAGCCCAGGCCCAGCGCCTCGTAGCCCAGCACGATGCCAAGGCTGGCCACAAAGGGGATGCAGCTGCCCGCATAGCCGAAGGCGTAGCCCACGGAGGAGACCTTGTCCATCCGCGCGTGGGTGGTGACGTCCGTCAGCATCGAGTCATAAAAGACGAGGCTGGTGCTGTAGCCGATCTTGGCCAGGACGAAGCAGCCCAGGAACCATACCCAGGACTGCACCAGGCCCATCACCGCGCAGCCGGCGACGCCCACCGCCACGCACAGCAAAAACAGCTTCTTTTTCATGCCGGGCAGGTCGGCCACCGCGCCGAGGGTGGGCCCCAGCACCGCCACCACCACCGTCACGAAGGAGGCCGCATAGCCCCAGAAGGCCAGGTATTCGGCGTCGCTCAGGCCCGCGGACTCCGCCAGGCCGTTGAAGTAGATGGGCAGGATGGTGGAGATCAGCAGCGTAAAGGCCGAATTGCCCACGTCGTACAGGACCCAGCGCTTTTCCAGGCCCGTCAGCTTTTGTGATTGTTCCATAGTACCACCTTTCAGCAAGAAGATCGCATACACCTTCAGTATAGCACAGAAGCGGCGCTTTTGCAGCCCCGCCTTTGTAAAATCTTGCCGCAGGCGCGGCGGCCGCCTTACAGCCGCACCACCGTGGTGGCTGCCGCGGCGCGGAAGGCGGCGTCGTGCTCGACGAAGAGCATGGCCGGGCCGTCCCGGCCGATCAGCCGCTCCAGCTGCATCCGGGTGTACAGGTCGATGAAGTTGAGCGGCTCGTCCCAGACGTAGAGGTGGGCCCGCTCGCACAGGCTTTTCGCCAGCAGCACCTTCTTTTTCTGCCCGCTGGAATAGCCGGCCAGGTCCTTTTCAAACTGCACGCGCTCAAAGCCCATCTTGCGCAGGATGGCCAGAAACAGGCTCTCGTCCAGGCCCTGGGCCTGCGCGTAGGCCGCCGGCAGCCCGCTGAGCGGCCCGGGCTCCTGCGGCACATAGGAGACTACGAGCCCCGGCGCGCGGCGCACCGTCCCTTCGTGGGGCACAGCCTCGCCGCACAGCAGCTTCAACAGGCTGGATTTGCCGCTGCCGTTGCCGCCGTCCAGGGCGACGCGCTCGCCCCGGCCCACGCTGAAGCTGAGCGGCCCGCAGACCGTCCGCCCGCCGTAGCGCACCGTCACGCCCTCAAAGGCCACGAGGGGGTCGGCGTAGTGCAGCAAGGGCGCGACGCGCAGCGCCTCGGCCGTCTCGACGTTGTGCAGCAGGCCGGCCTTTTCCTCGATGGCCCTGGTCTGGCGGGCCTCGATGGATTTGGCGCGCTTCATCATCTTGGCGGCCTTGTGGCCCACATAGCCCTTGTCGGCCGCGCCCTTCTTGCTGGCCTCCACCCGGTCGGACCAGACGGCCGTGCGCCGGGCCGACTGCTCCAGCCGGCGGATGTCCCGGCGCAGCTGCTCGTCCCGGGCCTGCTCGAGGGCCTGCCGCTGCTCGAAGCCGGCGAACCAGCTGGAAAAGTTGCCGCTTTGCAGCTCGATGCCCGCGCGGTTCAGCGCGAGGATGTGGTCGACGCAGCCGTCCAGAAAGCGCCTGTCGTGGGACACCAGGATGAAGCCCCGCTTCTTTTGCAGGTAGGCCGCCACCATCGCCCGGGCGCGGGCGTCCAGGTGGTTGGTGGGCTCGTCGATCAGCAGAAAGCGCCCCCCGTTCAGGAACAGGGCGGCCAGCAGGGCCTTGGTCTGCTCCCCGCTGGAAAGGGTGGCGAAGGGACGCTCCAGCGCGCCGGGCTCCACCCCCAGCAGGGACAGCTCCCGCTCCAGCTGCCAGTCCTCCGCCGCGGGGCACACCCCGCCCAGCACCGCCCGGGTGCGGCGCTGCGGCGCGGGCACGGGGGAGGGGAAGGAGTCGAAGGCCACCGGCGCGCGGATGGCCCCGCTGTAGTCGTACTCGCCCAGCAGCAGCTTCAAAAAGGTGGTCTTGCCGCGCCCGTTGCGGCCGATGAAGCCCAGCTTCCAGCCGGTGTCCAGCCGCAGGCTGACATCCTCGAAGATGGGGTCGTAGCTGGACGGGTAAGAAAAAGTCAGATGTTCGATCTCGATCAGTGCCAAGGGGCAACCCTCCTTTGCGCAAAAAAGGCCGCAGGAAGACCCGCGGCCGTCTGCGCAGCGCGGCCCGCCGCCACATGGCGGCAGGGCGCGCACGCCCCTATCCTACAAAAACAAAAAGGGAAAGGGGAGGGGATGGGTCATTTCCTGCAAGCGGGCGCACTGCGGCCATAGCGGCCGCCGCGCGCAGCCATACGTTCAGCAGGAAAAATGACGCATCCTTCCACCCCTTTCCCGGTAGTTCCACAGAGAAGATAGCACAGCCCGCCCTCTTTGTCAAGCCCCGGCCGCCGCCGGCGCAAAAAGCCCCCGCGCAAAGGCGGGGGCAAAGCTGCGTTTAAAACAGGGCGTCACAGCGTCTTGCAGAACTCCTTCAGGTAGGCGCGGAAGGCCTCGCCGATCTCGGGGTGCTGCAAAGCCAGCTCCACCTGGGCCTCGGCGACGCAGAGCTTGTTGCCCATGTCGTAGTGCTTGCCGGTGAAGGCCACCGCCGTCATGCCGCCTTTGGTGCGGGCGTACTCGGCCATGGCGTCGGTCAGCTGGATCTCGCCGCCCGCGCCGGGCTTGGTGGCGGCCAGGATGGGGTAGATCTCCGGCGTGAGCAGCACGCGCCCCAGGATGGAATAATTGCTGAACTCCTGGCCTTTTTTGGGCTTTTCGATCATGTCGTCGACGAAGAAACAGCCCTCGTGCCCGGGGATGGGGCTGGTCTTGAGGCTGCAATAGCGGCTGACGTCGGCCCAGGGCACCGCGCACACGCCCGCGGCCGGCCGGCCGAAGGCCTCGTAGGCGCGGATCAGCTGGGCGCAGACCGGGTCCTCGCCGATGATGACGTCGTCGCCGTAGATCACCACGAAGGGCTCGTCCCCGGTGAAGGGCCGGGCCATGCTCACCGCGTGGCCGAGGCCCAGCGTCTGCCTCTGGCGCACGAAATAGAGGTTGGCCATGTTCGCGATGCCCAGGCACTCTTCCAGCATCTTCTCCTTGCCGGGGGCGGCCAGCTTGGCCTCCAGCTCGGGGCTGCGGTCGAAGTGGTCCTCGATGATGCCCTGGTTGCGGCTGAGGATGATGAGGATATCGGTGATGCCGGAGCGGACGGCCTCCTCCACCAGGTACTGGATGGCGGGCTTGTCCACGATGGGCAGCATCCCCTTGGGCATGGCCTTGGTGGCGGGCAGCACCCGCGTGCCCAGGCCGGCGGCGGGGATGACGGCTTTTTTGACGGCTTGCATAAGCGGCCTCCTTATCCTTGGTTTTTCCGGTCTGATCTTTGCGTTATTTACAGCTTACAGCAGCAGCAGGCTCATCACGGCGTCCACGTTGGGGCCCAGCAGCAGGCTGAACACCGCCCCGGCCACCATCATCAGCATGCACACGCCCACCACGGCGGCCCAGCTGACCCCGCCCTGGGCGCGCAGCACGGCTTCGCGCTTGGCTTTTTCGGGGAACTCGGCCTCGATGCGGCGGATGCGCTCGGCGGCGCAGCGGCGGTAGAGGTACTTGGCGAACATCCCGCTCAGCACCATGACGGCAAAGCTGGCGATGGAGGCCAGCTGCGCCAGGAACAGCAGGGACGAGGCGCTGACGGGCGGCGCGAAGGCGCTCTCGCTCAGCACCAGCAGCTCCAGCAGGGCGGGCAGGTTGAGCAGCAGGTCCACCGCCAGAAAGGCGAAGGCCGGCTTCCACGCCTTGCGGTAGAAAAAGTACAGCGGCCCGAACAGCAGCGCCGAAAAGCAGATCGAGCTTTTGCGGCCGTAGCGCTGCATCTGCGCAAAGTCGCGCAGGTAGGCCGGGCTGGCCGGCCCGAGGTAGGTGGACCACTCCTCCGCCGGGATGCCGTCGATGGGCTCCTCGGCGCTGGCCGCGCCCGTCTGCCAGTAGCGGCCGCCCTCGGCCTCCTGGTACAGGCGGGCATAGTTGAAGCCGCCGCGCACGTCCTGCTGGGCCTGGCGGCTGGCGTCCACGCGGGGCGGGGGCGTCTGGCCGGGCTGGCCGGCGGCTAAAGGCGCGCCGCAATGGCTGCAGCGGGCCGCGCCCTCGGGGTTCGGCGCGCCGCAGTTGGGGCAGCGCTGCTCCGCGCGGGCCGAGGCCGGGGGCGTCCACTCAAAGCCCGCGCTGTGCTTGGCCGCGTAGACGCAGGCGCCCTGCTTTTCATAGCAGGCGCGGTGGTAGGGCGCGCCGCAGTCAGGGCAAACGACGATATCGTCCGCGTCGGTCAGGGCCTTGCCGCAGACCGAACAGGGACAACCGGTAAACTGATACATAAAAACCTCCGCATTCACATTGGATGGTACGTCTAGTATACTCTCTGAAAGCAAAAAAGAAAAGCCAAACTTGCAAATTCGACTCTTTATTTCGTATTTCGAAGCCAGTATAGCACAAAATCTTGAAGAAATTGAAAACAAAGCCCGCGCAAAACCTTGCTTCACAAAAAATTGACAGATGCCGCCGTCCCGTGTTATCCTTGCAGGCAGAGAAAGGAGGGGGCGCGATGCTCCATGACCACGACGTCGACCTTTGCGGCGCGGAGGGCGGCGGCCGCGCGGCCGGCATGCCCTATCTGGCGGCGCAGGACCGCTTCGGCTTCCGCTGCGCGGGCTGCGGCGGCTGCTGCCGCGGCCGGGAGGACCTGGTCCTTTCCGGCTACGACCTCTACCGCCTGGCCGCCTATCTGCGCCTGCCGCCCAAAGTGACGGCGCGGGCGTTCTGCCGCAGCTACATCGGGGCGGTCAGCCGGCTGCCGGTGCTGCGGCTGGCCCCCGTCAGGGAAGAGCGGAACAACTGCCCTTTCCTGACGGGCGGGCGCTGCGCCGTGCACGCGGCGCGGCCTTTGGCCTGCGCGCTCTACCCGCTGGGGCAGGAGATCAGCCGCGAGGGCCGGGTGCGCTATTACTTCCAAAATACGCGCTGCGGGCAAAGCGGCGGCGAGGACGCCCTGGCGGCATACCTCGCGGCGCAGGGCGTCGCCGGGCGGGAGAGCTGCGACGTGCTGTGGGCCGTCCGCTGCATGGACCTTGAGGCCGCGGCCCCCGGCTGGGAGGCGGCGCTGGGGCCCGTCGTGCTGCGGCGCTTTCAGGCAAAGCTGGCCGAGGCGCTGTACTACCGCTACGACACCGCGCGCCCCTGGGCGGCGCAATTCGAGGCGAACCTCGCCTGGCTGGAGGGCCAGCGGGCCCGGCTGGAGGGGATGCAGCAGGCGATCGATCGAAAAAACAGATAGATACTTTCGCAAGTATCAATAAGAAACGCGCTTCAGGTGAATAAAATCGGCTTTTGCGTCTTGTATTCTCCCGCAAAGTGTGCTATACTTCACAAGCATGAAGCACTTCACACGTGTGAAGCATCGGGACGGGCCCGCGCCCGCCCTGCCGCCGGGGGTGCCTGTCCCCGGGCATTTGTTAAAATAGAGGAGAGTTATTGGTTATGCGTAAGATTTCCCGTCGTTCGTTCCTGACTGTTACCGCGGCTGCCGCCGCTGCCGGCGTTTTGGCAGCCTGCGGCGGTTCCTCGTCGTCCTCCACCGCGGCCTCGTCCTCCGCCGCCTCTTCGGCGGCCGCCGCGGACAGCGCCGCCCCGGCCCAGAGCTTTACCGTCGGCATCTGCCAGCTGGTCGAGCACGAGGCCTTGGACGCCGCGACCCAGGGCTTCCAGGATGCGCTGGCCGAACAGTTCGGCGACGCCGTCAGCTTTGATATGCAGAACGCCCAGAACGATTCCGCCACCTGCGCCACCATCTGCAACGGCTTTGTCTCGGCCGGCGTCGACCTGATCATGGCCAACGGCACCGCCGCCCTGCAGGCCGCGCAGGCCGCCACCGCCGATATCCCCATCCTGGGCACCTCCATCACCGAGTACGGCGTGGCCCTGGGCCTGGACGGCTTTGACGGCACCGTGGGCGGCAACGTGTCGGGCACCTCCGACCTGGCGCCCCTCGAGGAGCAGGCCGCCATGATCGTCGAGTGGATGCCCGAGGCCAAGACCGCCGGCCTGCTGTACTGCTCGGCCGAGGCCAACAGCCAGTACCAGGTGGACGTGGTCCAGGCCGAGCTGGAGGCCGCCGGCCTGACCGTCACCCAGTACCCCTTCTCCGACTCGAACGACCTGTCCTCGGTCTGCCAGCAGGCCGCCACCGAGAGCGACGTGCTCTACGTCCCCACCGACAACACCGTCGCGGCCAACACCGGCATCGTGGACGGCGTCTGCCGCCCGATGGGCAAGCCCGTCTTTGCGGGCGAGGAGGGGATCTGCCGCGGCTGCGGCGTGGCCACGCTGTCCATCAGCTACTACGACCTGGGCTACACCACCGGCGAGATGGCCGCCCAGATCCTGAACGGCGAGGCCGATATCTCCACCATGGCCATCCAGTACACGAACGTCACCAAGAAGTATAACCCCACCATCTGCGAAGAGCTGGGCCTGACCGTGCCGGAAGGCTACGAGGCCATCGCCGAGGCGTAAAGCCCGCATCATCCCATCAGGAACACCGCACAGACGGCCGTCAGGGCGCATTCTGCCCTGGCGGTCGCCTGCGCGTGTTTTTATTCCGCACCGCCGGGCGGCAGTGAGGCTCTGCCCGGGGGCCAACGTCAAAAACAGGAGGAATCATTTTGGAAGTCTTAGCAAGACTGGCAAACCTGCCCGGCGCGCTGCCGGGGGCCTGCGCCCAGGGCCTGATCTGGGGCATCATGGCCATCGGCGTCTACCTGACCTACCGCATCCTGGATGTGGCCGATCTGACGGTGGACGGCTCGTTCGGCACGGGCGGCGCGGTGTGCGTCATGGCCCTGCTGGCGGGGCAGAACGTCTGGGTGGCGCTGGTCCTGGCGCTGATCGCGGGGCTGGCCTGCGGCCTGATCACCGGGCTGCTGCACACCTTTATGGGCATCCCGGCGATCTTGGCCGGCATCCTGACGCAGCTGTCGCTGTATTCCATCAACCTGAAGATCCTCGGCAAGGCCAACCAGTCCATCAACGTGGATAAGTACGACCTGCTGATCTCCCTGCGCTGGGTCAAGGAGCTGGCCCTGCGCAACCCGGTGGTCATGGTCATCCTGATCACCGCCGTGCTGATCGGGGGGCTGTACTGGTTCTTCGGCACCGAGCTGGGCTGCGCCATCCGCGCCACCGGCTCGAACCCGCACATGAGCCGCGCCCAGGGCATCAACACCGACTTCAACACCGTGCTGGGCCTGGCCGTCTCCAACGGGCTGGTGGCTTTGTCGGGCGCGCTGCTGGCCCAGTACCAGGGCTTTGCCGACGTCAGCATGGGCCGCGGCGCCATCGTCATCGGTCTGGCCGCCGTCATCATCGGCGAGACCATCTTCAGCCGCGTGTTCCACAACTTCGCCCTCAAGCTGATGGCGGTGTCCATCGGCGCCGTGATCTATTATATCGTCCTGCAGCTGGTGCTGACAC
>CALXGZ010000066.1 GCA_944387975.1 uncultured Faecalibacterium sp. | reverse complement strand
GGTAAGCCAGCAGATTGCGGCGGCGGCCGACCATTTTCAGCAGACCGCGGCGGCTGTGGTGATCGTTGGGGTTCTTCTTCAGGTGCTCGTTCAGCTCGTTGATGTGAGCGGTCAGCAGAGCGACCTGCACCTCGGGGGAGCCGGTGTCCTTCTCATTGAGGGCGACCTTGGCCATAACTTCCTGTTTGTTCATTGTACAGTACCTCTTTCTCAGTTTCTGCCGCGACCAAGCCGTGGGAACCGGTGTTCCCCCAAAGGGGCATACTCCCAGCGCCGCGCCGCGGTAACGGTGATAGTATAGCAAAAACGGCGGCAAAAAGCAAGCGTTCGCCTTCCAAATTTGTTGAAACAATTTTGTGTACAACTGCCCAAATCCCGGCAATGTTTCCAAATCTTTCACTTGCGCGGGGCGGCGTTTGCTGTATACTGGTAGCAGCGTTATCGCGGAAGGAAGTGTTTTACCCCCTATGGATCTGACACGGCGCAGTTTTTTGAAGGCCGGCGCGCTGGCCGCGGCGGGCCTTGCCGCCCCTGCCCTGCCGGCGGGCGCGGCGCAAAGCGGCGCGCCCGCAAAGCCTCTGTGCGGGCCGGCGCGGCCCACGGCCTGGGGCACGGTGCAGGGCAAAGCCTGCGGCGACAGCCTCGTGTGGTACGGCGTGCCCTACGCGGCCGCGCCCGAGGGCGCGCTGCGCTGGCAGCCCCCGCAGGACCCCGCCCCCTGGGCCGGCGCGCTGGACTGCTCCGCCCCCGCCCCGATGGCCCTGCAATACTGCAACGGCATGGCCGCCGGCAGCGAGGACTGCCTGAAGCTGGATATCTACGCCCCCGACGGCGCGGCCGGCCTGCCGGTGGCGGTCTACTTCCACGGCGGGGGCAACTGCGCGGGCTCCACCCTCGAGCTGCCCGGCCGCCGCCTGGCCGAACAGGCCGGCTGTGTCTTTGTGTCGGTGGGCTACCGGCTGGGGCTGCTGGGCTTCAACGCCCTGCCCGCCCTGCAAAACGGCCCCGACGCCACCGGCAACTTTGCCCTGCTGGACGCCGCCAAAGCCCTGGACTGGGTGCAGGAGAACATCGCCGCTTTCGGCGGGGACAAGGGCAACGTCACCGTCATGGGCTTTTCGGCCGGCGGGCGCGACGTGCTGGCCATGCTGGCCAGCCCCTACTTTGCCGGGCGCTTTCAGAAGGCGGTGTGCCTGTCCGGCGGGCTGACGCTGTGCGGCGCCGCAGCCGGCGCCCGTCAGACGGCCCGCCTCGTCGCGCCGCTGGCGGTGGAAGACGGCCTGTGCCCGGACGCAAACGCCGCAGCGGCCTGGCTGCTGACGGAGGGCGATGACGTCCGCCGCTGGCTCTACGAGCTGGACCCGGCGCGCCTGTGTCCCCTGGCCGCAGGCGGCCTGCGGCTGAACGGCTGCCCCCAGCTCTTCGCGGACGGGGTCCTGCTGCCCGCCGGCGGCTTCGAGGCCGCGCAGTACCACGGCGTCCCCCTGCTGCTGGCCGCCGGCTGCACCGAGTTCAGCCTGTTCAACCCCCTGCCCGCCTGGTACGAGGCGCAGGGCCTCGACGCGGCCAGGGCCGCCGCCGCGCGGGACTTCGCCAACAAATACGGCTCAGCGCTCTACCGCGTCTTCAACGGCGCGGCCACAGCCGCCGTCCTGGCCCCCCGCAGCGGCGCGCCCGTCTGGCTGTGCGAGCTGGACTACGGCGCGCCCGGCAGCCAGAGCCCCATCACGGCCCTGGGCCTTGGCTCCTACCACGGGCTTTGCCTGCCGCTGCTCTCGGGCGAGAACGGCGCCGCCGCCCTGACCGGGGCCGCCGGGCCGGGCTTCGAGGCCCTGGCCGGCGCTTTCACCGGTGCGGTGGGGGCCTTTTTGCGCAGCGGCGACCCCAGCGCCGCCGGCCTGTCCGCCTGGCGTCCCTGGACCGCCGCCGACCCCGCCGCGCTGGCGCTGGACGCCGGCCGCGAGGCCGCCTCGCTCACGGCCCGCATGCGCCCCGCCCCGGCGGACTACGACGCCATCCTTGACGCGCTGGACGCCGACGGCTCCATCCCGGCCGCGGCCAGGCAGACTGTGCTCTCTTCCGTGCTGAACGGCCGCGTCTTCAGCGCCGCGCTGGACGCGCGCTACCATAACCCCAGCCTCTGGGCATAAAACGAGCCCCGCCGTCGTGCAGACAGCGGGGCTTATTTTATGCTTTGCCGAAGTATTCCTCCGCACGGCGGGCGGCGTGCCGGATGCAGGCCCGCAGCTCGTCCAGGGTGTCGAACTTTTTGCTGGGGCTTAGGTAGGTGTGGAACTCCACCGCCGGGTCCGTGCCGTACAGATCGCCGTAAAAGCCGGGGATGAAGGTCTCGCAGGTCACCTTGCTGGAGTCGTCGTTGACGGTGGGCCGGGTGCCCAGGCCCGTGGCCGAGGGGTAGCCCTTGCCGTCGATCCAGGTGCGGGTGATGTAGATGCCCAGCCGGGGCAGCTGGTAGCCCTCCGGGTAGATCTGGTTGATGGTGGGCACCCCCAGCGTGCGGCCGAGGCCCGCCCCGTGCCGCACCGGGAAGCGTATGGCGTAAGGCACGCCCAGCATGGCGTTGACGGCCGGGATGTCGCCGCCTTCCAGCGCCGAGCGGATGCGGGTGGACGAGACCGGCCGCCCCTCAAACGCCGCCATGGGCATGATGTGCACCTCGACGCCCAGCGGCGCGCAGAGCTTTTTCAGCAGCTCGGGGTCGCCGGCGGCCTTCGCCCCAAAGGTGAAGTTCTCGCCGCAGAAGAAGGCCCGGGCCTGGCAGTCGGCCACCAGGCCGTAGACGAACTGCTCCGGCGTCATGGCCATGATGTCCGCAAAGGTGGGCACCAGGTAATGCTCGACCCCCAGCCCCGCCACGATGCGGCGCTTGTCCTCCACCGAGAACAGGCGCTTGCCCTTGATCTTACTGCCGCCCGGCAGCTTGAAGGTGAACAGCGCCGCCGCCGCGCCGTGGGCCCCGGCCCAATCCACCGCGCCGCCGATCACGGTCCGGTGCCCGATGTGGATGCCGTCGAAGTAGCCCAGCGCCACCGCGCTGCCCTGTTTGCCCCCAAGCTGCAGGGGCGACATACTAGGATAAATCTGCATAGTCTTTCCGTTTCTTCATCTCGGCGCGCTCACGCCGTCCCGCGCTCGATCAGCAGCTTTTCCACCCGCAGCACCCCGCCCCGGATGTTCGCCAGCCCCAAAAACCGCCCCTCTTCGTCCCGGACGCGGTAGCGCCCGTCGGCGGCGGGGTAGCGGCTGGTGGGGCAGCCGTTGTACAGGCGGGCGGCCGTGGGCCCGTCCACCGCCAGCAGGGGCAGCGGCTCGAACACGCGCTCCACCGGCAGCAGCAGCCCCGCCAGGGCCTCGGGCCCGGCAGCCTTCGCGGCCAGGATCTCCTCCAGGCTGTGGGCGTCCGCTTCGCCGAACAGGCCCGCCTGCGTGCGGCGCAGCGCGCTCATCGCGCCCAGCTGGCCGGCGCCCGCGGCGATGTCCTCCAAGAGGGTGCGGATATAGGTCCCCTTCGAGCAGCGCACCGTCAGGGTGTACTCCCCGGGGGCGGGGCTGCCCTCATAATCGATGGCGTAGATCGTGATGGGCCTCGCCTTGCGCTCCACCGTCAGACCCTGCCTGGCCGCCTTGTACAGGGGCTGGCCGTTCACCTTCACCGCCGAGTACATCGGCGGCAGCTGCATCTGCGGCCCCACAAAGCGGGGCAGCGCCGCCAGCAGCTCGGCCTCGCCGGCGGTGACAGGCCGCGTCTCCAGCACCGTGCCGGTGATGTCGCCGGTATCGGTGCGCGCGCCCAGCCGCAAGGTGGCGCGGTAGGTCTTGTCGTGGTCCAGCTGCAGGTCCACCGCCTTGCTGGCCCCGCCGCAGAACAGCGGCAGCACGCCGGTGGCCATGGGGTCCAGCGTGCCGCTGTGGCCCAGCTTGCGGGTGCCCAGCACGCCGCGCATCTTCGCCACTACGTCGAAGCTGGTCCACCCGGCGGGCTTATCCACCACCAGAATGCCCTGCATCAGCTCTCCTCCTCCGCGGCGGCGTCCAGCACGGCTTCCGCCTCCGCCAGGACGGCCTGTTTTACGTTGTCCAGCGTGCCCAGCAGCTCGCAGCCGGCGGCGCGCAGGTGGCCCCCGCCGCCCAGCCGCCGGGCAATGGCGCAGGCGTCCACCCCGTGGGCGGCGCGTATGCTGACGCGCCAGCTGCCGCCGGGCTGCTGGCGGAAGGTCAGCCCCACCTTGACCCCCTCGATGCCGATGGGCAGGCTGGTCAGCTCCTCCAGATCGGAGGGGTCGGCCCCGCTGGCCGCGGTCTCGTCGCGGTCCAGCCAAATCAGGGCGCAGCGGCCGTCCAGGTGGTATTCCAGGTGGCTGCGGGCGATGCGCTCGGCCTCCATCTGGCCGCGGCTTTTGGTAGCGAACAGGCGGGTGTTCAGCGCCTCGATGCGGGCCCCCGCCTCGATCAGGCGGGCGGCGATGCGGTGGGTCCTGGCTGTCGTGTTCGAAAAGCGGAAGCAGCCCGTGTCGGTGGCCAGGCCCGTGTACAGGCAGTCGGCGATCTGGGGCGTCAGCTCCACGCCCATCGCCTCGATCACCTGGCACAGCAGCTCCGCCGCGGCGGCCGCGCCCGCGTCCACCAGCGTGTACTGGGCGTAGCCGCTGTTGCCGGCGTGGTGGTCGATGCACAGGTCGACCCGGCGGCTGTAGGCGGGCATCAGCCCTTTGTCCCCAAACAGCTGCAGCCCGGCCACGTCCACCGCCGCCACCAGCTCCGGCTCGAACTCGCCCCGGAACAGCCGCGGCGCCGTATACGCAAAGCGGGGCGGGATGGGGTCGGCGCACAGGACGGCCGCCGTCTTGCCCAGCGCGGCCAGGGCGTGGTACAGCGCGCTGCCGCAGCCGATGGTGTCGCCGTCGGGGTTTTTATGGCAGAGGATCAGCACACTGCCGGCCTGCCGCAGCCGGGCGGCGGCCTGCTCCACGTTCAGCGCTTCGGTCATGGCCTTCTCCTCCTTTTGCGGGGCTCAGTCCCCGCTGTCCCCGGCGGCCGGCGCGCCGCCGTCCACGTTCAGCTCTTTCAGCAGCTCGTTGATGTGGGCTGCGTAGGCCGCGCCGCCGTCCTCCACGAAGATCAGGCGCGGGGCCTTGCGGATGTGCATCTTGCGGCTGAGCTCGGTGCGGACATGCCCGGCCGAGTGGTTCAGCGCCTCGATCACCGGCGCGGGGCCCTCAGGCTTGCCCAGCACGCTGACATAGACCTTTGCCACATCCAGGTCGGGCGTCACGTCCAGCCGGGTGACGGTCAGCAGGCCGCCGGCAAGCCGCGGGTCCTTGAGGCGGGAGATGATGGCGATGAGCTCCCGCTTCATATCCTGGGCCAGACGGCCCATGTTTTTCTCAGACATGGTCTTTCTCCTTTGTATTCAAAAGCCGGGTACGGTCACTCCCGGTACTCTTCCATGCGGAAGGCCTCGTACACGTCGCCCTCCTTCACGTCCGAGAACTTGGCCAGGGTGACGCCGCACTCGTAGCCTTCGGCCACTTCCTTGACGTCGTCCTTGAAGCGGCGCAGGGACGCGATCTCGTCCTCGGCGATGACGATGCCGTCGCGCACGACGCGGATCTTGCTGTCGCGGGTGATCTTGCCACCCGTAACGCGGCAGCCGGCGACGGTGCCGACGCTGCTGATCTTGTACACCTGGCGCACTTGCAGCTCGCCCAGCGACACCTCGCGGAACTTGGGCGCCAGCATGCCCTTCATGGCGTCGGACACGTCGTTGATGGCGTCGTAGATGACGCGGTACATGCGCATCTCCACCTTGGTGGCGGCGGCCTCTTCCTTGGCGATGTTGTCGGGGCGGACGTTGAAGCCGATGATGATGGCGTTGGACGCGTCGGCCAGGTCGACGTCCGACTTGCTGATGGCGCCGACGCCGGCGTGGATGACGCGCACGCGTACTTCCTCGTTGGACAGCTTCTCGAGGGACTGCTTGACGGCCTCGGCCGAGCCCTGGACGTCGGCCTTGACGACGATGGCCAGCTCCTTCATATCGTTCTGGGCCATCTGGGTGAACAGGTTATCC
>CALXGZ010000065.1 GCA_944387975.1 uncultured Faecalibacterium sp. | reverse complement strand
CAGGCAGTGGCATCGGGACGGGCTTGCTGGCAGCGGTCGCTTTGTCATGCGGCGTATGTGCGCCAAGCGCCGCACGTTTCAGCTTGTTCAACATGAACTATACAATCCCCCATTCTGCTTTCTTGCCCGGGTGCGCTTTGCCCATAAATGGGCAGAACATCCCCAGGCAGCTTCTTGCTGATATATTTTATTGTATCATTTCCCGGCTTTAAGTCAACGCCCAATGCGTCAAAAAGTTGTCGAATGCGAAAAAATTTTAGGGTTTGCGCCGCCAAATCCCGCCGCATTTGCCACAAAAAGGCAGCCGCGGCCGCGCCCCGGCGCGCCGGTTTGCTATCCGCGGCCGAATATGCTATACTATACATATCTATCCGCCCCGAACGGAGCGCCCCGGCGGGCGCCCTTGTGCCGCCGCCCGCCTTCCACCCTGCCGACCGAAGGAGGTTTCCCCATGAAAGTTCTCAAAGCGATCCTCGCCATCCTCACCAGCCTTGCCGTCGCTGCCACGCTCCTGCTGCTGTTCTGCCAGGCCAAAAACGCCCCCCACTATATCCGCATCTACGGCGGCGAGGGCGGCGCAGAATAACCCCGCCCCAAAAGCGACAAAAGCCTGCCGTTTTCGCGCGGCAGGCTCTTATTTTGCGTCAATAGCGCTCCAGCCGCAGCACGGCGGCGGTGATATCGTCGGGGCGGCCGCTTTTGCCGGCGCGGGCCCGGGCCGCCTCCACCAGGGTCTGGGCGATCTGTTCGGCCCCTTCGCCCCCGGCGGCCGACAGCTCCAGCTGCTTGAGGACCCAGCCGGGCCCGTCCACCAGCAGCCCGTCCGAGACAAGCACCGCCAGGTCCCCGGCGGCCAGGCGGACCATCTTGCTCTGGCCGTTGACGCCGCCCAGCACGCCCACCGGCAGCCCCGCCTCCCCCACCGTGCGGGCGCGCCCCTCGTGCACGATGAAGCCCGGGGCCGCCCCCGCCTTGAAGATGCGGGCCGTGCCCGTGTACAGGTCGACGCTGAGCAGGTCGAGCGTGGCCCCGCCCTCCTCCTCGCTTTTCAGCGCCAGCGCCACGTTGACCAGGCGCGCGGCCAGCTCGGCGGTAAAGCCCGCCCGCAGCAGCCGGCCCGTCAGGTCGGCGGCCAGGTTGCCGTCCACGGCGGCGGGGCGGCCGGTGCCCATCCCGTCGCAGAGGATCATCTGCGCGGCGGTGGGGCTGCAGAACTGCTGCACCGCGTCCCCGGACACCTCGCCCTGCGCGGCCGCCCCGGCCCAGCCGAACAGCGCCCGCAGCAGCGGCTTTTCGGTGAACAGCAGGGTCGTCACCCCCTTGCAGCTCAGCTTCTGGGGCGTCTCGAAGCTGCGGCGGCACAGCCGCCCCACCTCCCCCGCCAGGGCCGAAAGCTCCCCCTGGCTGAAGCGCGCCCGCGGCAGGCTGACGGCCGCCCGCGTGCGGCCCAGGTCGTCCAGGGTGACGGCGCACTCCAGCGGCGGCATGCCCAGCGAGGAGAAGAAGGCCGCCACCCGCCCGGACTTATAGGGCTCCGGGCTGCCGGGGCTGCCGATCTGGTCCCCCAGGGCGCTGAGGGCCTGGGCCACCGCGCTGTACTGCTCGGTCAGGGCGCTGCGCATGGCCTCGGCGTGGACGCGCGCCTCCTGCCGGCTTTTGTACAGCGCGAAGGCGCGCGTCACCGTGCCGGACAGCGCCGCCGGGTGGATGCAGCGGGACAGCTGGCCCGGCAGGTCCTGGGCTTCCAGCTGCTGTTTTTCCTCCAGGATGGGCCGCAGCGCCTCAAAGCCCGCCATCGTGACGGCGTACTCCTCCTTCCAGCAGGCTTCGCGCCGGCCGCAGTTGGCGCACAGGGCGTCGTGGGCGCTGTCGATCACCCAGCGCCAGCCCTCCTGGCGGCGGGGCAGCCCCTCGTACACGCGGTTGACCGTGTCGGCCAGGCTGGACAGGCTCTCGGCCGCGGCGTTCAGCCGGGTGGCCGCCGCCGACAGCTGGGGCTTGCCCGCGCCCTCGGCGGGGTCGCGCTCCAGGCTGGGGTCGCGCAGCAGCAGGCGGCGCGGCGTCAGCAGGCAGGCGGCGGCCCCTGCGCCGATGGCCGCCAGCGTGCCGAAGGCCGCTCCGGGCGGCTGCACGGCCAGCACCCCGGCCAGCGCCCCGCCCATATAAAAGGCGATGCACACCAGCTTGTCCCCCTGGGCCAGCAGGCCCAGCGCCGCCCCAAAGCACAGCCCTACCCCGCCGCAGGCCAGCCCCGGCGCGGCGCAGCACAGCCCCGCGGCCGCGGCGGCCGCCCCGCCCAGGGCGGGCTGCAATTTGCCCCGGCAGGCCAGCGCCAGACTGTACGCCGCCGACGCCGCCAGCCCCACGTTGAAGCCCCCGGCCGTCACGCCGCCCAGGGCCGCCGCGCAGCACAACACCAGGATCAGCCGCCCTGCGCCCTGCTTTTCCGGCGGGGAGCGGCGCAGCACATAGCCCATGCCGGCGGCCAGCACCGCCTCCGCCCCGGCAAACAGCAGCCCGTCGCCGCCGATGTACATCTTAAAGCACCAGGCGCTGCCCAGCAGCAGCCCGCAGCCCGCCAGCGCCGCCGGCAGGTAGCGCCGGGGCCACAGCCAGCGCGCCACCACCGCGCCGCCCACCGCGCAGATCAGGCAGACGGCCCGCAGCCCCTGCCCGCGCAGCAGCAGCCCCAGCACCGCCCCGGCCCCGCAAGCGGCAAAGCAGTCCTCCCCAAAGCCCAGGGCCAGCCCCAGCCCGAAGGGGGCCAGCTGCCCGTACAGCACGGCCCACCCGGCGGCCAGCCCCGCCGCCAGCCCGTACAGCTGGCGCAGGGCCGCGCGGCCCCGCCCGCGGCGGATCAGGGCCCCGGCCTCCCCGTTTACACGCAGCGGCAGCGGGCTGCTGCCCGGCCCAAAACCCACAAAGCTCTTTTCCATATGCGTTGCCCCCTGTATCCAAAAAGTCATGCCCGGCCCGGCCTGTGCATATACTGTAGCAGGGGCGCGCCGCGCTTTTTGCCGCACCATGCAGGAACGACCCCAAAGCCCAAAACAAGTGCAAAAGACCCCCGCATGGCCGTTTTTTTGCCGTGCGGGGGTCCTTTTTTGCAGCTTGGGCGGGTTTTGCGCCTTATTCCTGCACAGCGGCGCGCAGGCGGTCGATGGCGGTGTGCAGCCGCTCGACGGTCTTGTCGCGGCCCATCATGCAGGCCAGGTCCACGCCGCCGCCGGGGGTGCGCTGCTTGCCCGACAGCGCGATGCCCAGCGGGTACAGCAGCCAGCCGTTCTTGTGCTCCATGCGCTCGGCCAGGGCCTTGCAGGCGTCGAACAGGCTGTCGCGGTCGGCGTAGTCGACGCCCTCGTCCGAGAGCAGCAGCTCCAGCGCGCACAGCGCCTCGAGGGCGGAGGCGGGGGTGGTCTTCTGCTTTTTGTTGGTATACAAGCTCAGGTCGTAGTCGGGCAGCGCGTCGAAGAAGTCGATCTGCCCGGGGATATCGCTCAGCATCTCGCAGCGGGGCTGGAGGTTCGCGCACAGCAGCTCCTTATTGATGGGGCAGTGCACGGCGCTGTCGATCCAGGGCTCGGCCTTCTGGCGGAACTCCTCGGGGGACAGGCGGCGGATATACTCGGCGTTGATGGCCCGCAGCTTGAGCGGGTCGAAGATGGCCGGCGACTTCGAGATGCCCGCGGGGTCCCAAATTTTGACCAGCTCGGGCAGGGTGAAGATCTCCTGCTCGGCGTATTCGCCCTTGGGGCTCCAGCCCAGCAGGCAGATATAGTTCAGGATGGCCTGGGGCAGGCAGCCCTTGGCGATCAGGTCCTGGTAGCT
>CALXGZ010000064.1 GCA_944387975.1 uncultured Faecalibacterium sp. | reverse complement strand
CCGCTCCTTTTTGGTGGTGATGGCGCGGATGACCGGCGGCTGGACGATGGGCACAAGGGCCATATAGCTGTACGCCGCCACCATGATGGCGCCCAGGTACTGGGAGCCCAGGGTGTTGGCCACGAAGATGGCGGTGGGGCCGTCGGCTGCGCCGATGATGCCGATCGAGACGGCGTCGTTCAGATCAAAGAAGAGGCCCGCCACACAGACGGTGAAGAAGATGCCGAACTGGGCGGCTGCGCCGAAGAGCATCAGCCACGGCTTTTCCAGCAGGGGGCCGAAGTCGATCATGGCGCCGATGCCGATGAACAGCAGCAGGGGGAACAGCTCGTTGGACATGCCCGCCTGGAACAGGACCGAGAGGGGGCCCTCGGTGTCGCCCTGGGTGATGGCGCCCGACAGGGGCAGGTTGACGAGGATGGCGCCGAAGCCCATCGGCAGCAGCAGGCTGGGCTCCATTTTTTTGGCGATGGCCAGGTAGATCAGCAGGCCGCCTACGATCCACATGACGAGCATCTGCCAGGTCAGGTTCCCGAAGTTCGAGAACAGACTTGTAAATTGTCCGAGAATATCCATGGTTTGTAAAATACCTCCTTCACGGGTTTGACCGGACCGCGGCAGGCAAAAAACGAGGACTGCCGCCCCGCGCCGTTTGCCGCTGTCATTATTATAAAGTACCGCCTGAAAAAAGACAAGGGAAAACGCAAATTTTGCCGCCGCGTGCCGCGGGCCGAAATTCCCTGTTGACAAACGGCGCGCATGGTGCTACAATAAGCAAGTGGTCCACGGCAAGCGCCGGCAGCTGAAAAGAAAATGAAAAAAGCTGTTGACAAAACGCAAAGCCTGTGGTAAAATAAGCAAGTCGCCCGGATAAAACGCCGGCGGCCAAAACCAAATAAGGGCGTGTTCCCGAGTGGCCAATGGGGACAGACTGTAAATCTGCTGCTTAATGCTTCGGTGGTTCGAATCCACCCGCGCCCACCAGACCCGGACCTTTTCCGTATGGAGAAGGTCCGGGTTTTTTGTTGCGTCTTTCGCCCCAAACACAAAAAATGACCGCAGAAGCGGGGGCCGTGCACAGCAAGGCCCCCGCTCCCGCGATTTAGGATAGGAAAGAGAATGGCAAATTAAAGGTTCGAGTAGCCCATCAGGTACTGGTCTACCCGGGCGGCGCAGTCGCGGCCCTCGCGCAGGGCCCAGACCACCAGGCTCTGGCCGCGGCGCATGTCGCCGCAAGCGAATACGCCGGGCGCGGCGGTGGCAAAGCCGCCCGCCTCCGCGGTGGCGGCGCAGCCGCGCGCGGTCAGGCCGACGCCGAAGGCGTCGGCGGCGTAGGGCTCGCAGCCGGTAAAGCCCGCCGCGATCAGCGCCAGCTGGCAGGGGTACTCGAACTCCTCGCCGGTGGGCGCCATCACGGTGCGGCCGGTGGCGGGGTCGGGCTCGGGGCGCAGCCGGGCGATGACGGCGCCCGTCAGCCGGCCGGCCTCGTCTTTCAGGAAGGCCTTGACGGTGGCCTGGTAGAGCCGCGGGTCCGCCCCGAAGCGGGCGGCGCACTCGGCCTGGCCGTAGTCGGTCTTTTTCACCCGGGGCCACTCGGGCCAGGGGTTCGAGGCCGCCCGCGCGGCGGGGGGCTCGGGCATCATCTCCAAAGCCAGCAGCCCGGCGCAGCCCTGCCGCAGGGCTGCGCCCTGGCAGTCGTTGCCGGTGTCGCCGCCGCCGATGACCAGCACCTGCTTACCCTCGGCGGTGATGGGCGCAGCCTCGCCGGAAAGCAGCGCCCGGGTGACGCCCGTGAGGTAATCCACCGCGAAATGGACCCCCGCGGCGTCACGGCCGGGCACGTCCAGGTCCCGGGGGCGCTTGGCCCCGCAGCAGAGCACCACGGCGTCGTGGTGGGCGCGCACCTCGGCGGCGTCCACGCTGCGGCCCACGTCCATCCCGGTGAGGAACTCGACCCCTTCCGCCTGCATGATGCGGATGCGCCGGTCGACGACCTGCTTTTCCAGCTTCATGTTGGGGATGCCGTACATCAGAAGGCCGCCGGGGCGGTCCTCCCGCTCGTAGATGGTGACGGTGTGGCCGCGCTTGTTCAGGTAATCGGCCACGGCCAGGCCCGCCGGGCCCGAGCCGATGACGGCGACGCTTTTGCCGGTGCGGGCCGGGGGCGGCGCGGGCTGGACCCAGCCCTTGGCGTAGCCCGTCTCGATGATGGCGTGCTCGTTCTCGCGCACGGTGACGGGGCTGCCGGTCACCGCGCCGCAGGTGCAGCCCGCTTCGCACAGGGCCGGGCAGACGCGGCTGGTGAACTCCGCAAAGCGGTTGGTGGCCAGCAGCCGGCGCAGCGCCAGCTGCCACTGGCCGCGCCAGAGCAGCTCGTTCCACTCAGGGATGAGGTTGTGCAGCGGGCAGCCCGAGGCCGCCCCGCCCAGCACCGCCCCCGACTGGCAGAAGGGCACGCCGCAGTCCATGCAGCGGCCGGCCTGGGCCTGCTGCTCGGCGCGGGGCAGCCAGGCGTGGAATTCGTTGAAGTTTGCAAGCCGCGCGAGAGGGGCGGCCTCGGCGCTGGTTTTGCGCGCAGTGTCGATGAATCCGGTGATCTTTCCCATGGTTTGTCCCCTCCCTCACTGCTTTTGCCGGGCGTAGAAGGCTTCGATCTGCGCCTGCTCGCCGTCGAGGCCGCGCTGCTCCATCGAGGCGATGACGCGCAGCATGCGGTCGTAATCGTAGGGCAGCACCTTTTTGAACTTGGGCAGGTAGTCCGCAAAGCGCTCCAGGATCTCGCGGCCGCGGGGGCTGCCGGTGGCCTCGACGTGCGCGCGGATCAGCTCCTTCAAGGTGGCGACGTCGTGCTTGTGCTCCACGGCCTCGAGGCTGACGGTCTCCTTGTTGACGCGCTGGTACAGGTCCCAGTGCTCGTCCAGGACGTAGGCCACGCCGCCGGTCATGCCGGCCGCGAAATTCTTGCCCGTGGGGCCCAGCACCACCACGGTGCCGCCGGTCATGTACTCGCAGCCGTGGTCGCCCACGCCCTCCACCACCGCGGTGGCCCCCGAGTTGCGCACGCAGAAGCGCTCGCCCGCGACGCCCGAGACGAAGGCCCGGCCGCCGGTGGCCCCGTACAGGGCCACGTTGCCCGCGATGATGTTCGCCTCCGGCCGGTAGCCGGGGGCCTGGGGCGGCCGCAGCACGAGCCTGCCGCCCGAGAGGCCCTTGCCCAGGTAGTCGTTGCACTCGCCGGTCAGGTCGAGCGTCAGCCCCTGCGGGATAAAAGCCCCGAAGCTCTGGCCGCCCGCGCCGGTGCAGTACACCGTGTAGGCGCCGTCGGGCAGGGTGTTGCCGTAGCGGCGGGTGATCTCGCTGCCGAAGATGGAGCCGAAGGCCCGGTCGGTGTTGGACACCGCCACGGATACGGCCTGGGGCGCGGTGCTGGAGAGCTTGAACTTCTTCATCAACACCCGCATATCCAGCGTGCGCTCCAGGTGGAAGTCGTAGCTGTCCCCGGGCTGGTAGTGCACGTTCAGGTTTTCGATGGCGGGGTTGTGCAGGATGGCGTCCAGGTCCAGCTTGGCGGCGCGGCCGGCGGCGGGCTTGACCCGCAGCAGGTCGGTGCGGCCCACCAGCTCGTCCATCGTGCGCACGCCGAGGCGGGCCATATATTCCCGCAGCTGCCGGGCCACGAAGGTCAGGTAGCGGATGATGTACTCCGGCTTGCCTTTGAAGTTCTTGCGCAGCTCGGGGTTCTGGGTGCAGATGCCCATGGGGCAGGTGTCCAGGTTGCACACCCGCATCATGACGCAGCCCTCGGCCATCAGCAGGCTGGTGCCGAAGCCGAATTCCTCCGCGCCCAGCATGCAGCTGA
>CALXGZ010000063.1 GCA_944387975.1 uncultured Faecalibacterium sp. | reverse complement strand
GCCATCACGGCCGACGCCGTCAACAACCTGTCCGACGCTTCGTCCAGCGTGGTCAGCCTGGTGGGCTTCAAGCTGGCGGGCAAGGCCCCCGACGCCGAGCACCCCTACGGCCACGCCCGCTATGAGTACGTGGCCGGCCTGGCCGTCAGCACCATGATCATGGCCATCGGCCTCAGCCTGCTGAAGGACTCGGCCCTCAAGGTGCTGCACCCCGAGCCGGTGGGCTTCAGCCTGCTGACGGTGGGGGTGCTGCTGGCGTCCATCGCGGTCAAGCTGTGGCTCAGCCGCTTCAACCGCACCGTCGGCGAGGCCATCCACTCCGACACGCTGCTGGCCACCGCGGCCGACAGCCGCAACGACGTCGTTTCCACCGGCGTGGTGCTGCTGTCGGCGGTGCTGTGCAAGGCCACCGGCCTGGACGTCATCGACGGCGTCATGGGCGTGGGCGTGGCGGGCTTTATCCTGTGGTCGGGCTGGGGCCTGGTGCAGGACACCCTCAGCCCCCTGCTGGGCGAGAGCCCCTCGCCCGAGCTGGTGGCCGAGCTGGAAAAGAAGGTGCTGTCCTACCCGCGGGTGCTGGGCGTGCACGATTTGATGGTGCACGACTACGGCCCGGGGCGGCAGTTCGCCTCGCTGCACGTGGAGTTCCCCACCGAGGTGGACCCCCTCGACGCCCACGACCTGATCGACAACATCGAGCGGGACGTGCGCGAGGAGATGCACATCCTGCTGACCATCCACTATGACCCCATCGTCACCTCGGACGCGCGGGTGGGGGTGCTGCGGGCCCGCCTGAACCAGGAGCTGGCCCGCATCGACCCGGCCCTGTCCATCCACGACCTGCGCCTGGTGCCCGGGCCCACGCACACCAACGTGCTGTTCGACCTGGTGTTCCCGGCGGGCTACGCCGGCGACCAGCAGGCCGTCCGCGCCAGGCTGGAGGAATTCGTCACCGCGCAGGATATGTCCTACATCTGCAAGATCAAGGTGGAGCAGAGCTATATCGCTCCGTCCGCCGCCAGCGCCAAAAAGGGGGAGAACTGATGCTGAACGAGACTTACCGCCGGATGCTCGCCCACAAGAGCGTCATCCGTGAGACCGCCGCCTACGGCCAGAAGCGCGCCGCCGAGGTCGGCTATGAGAACGTGTTCGATTACTCGCTGGGCAACCCCAGCGTGCCCTGCCCGCCGGCCTTTACCGCCGCCATGCAGGACCTGCTGGCCCATGAGGACCCGGTGGCCCTGCACGGCTACTGCCCCAATCAGGGGGACCCCGGCTTCCGCGCCGCGGCGGCCGCCCACCTGCGGGCTGTGTTCGGGCTGCCCTATGAGCAGAAGCATATCTTCCCGGCGACGGGCGCGGCGGGGGCCATCGCCCACGCGCTGCGGGCCGTCACGGCCCCCGGCGACGAGGTGCTGACCTTCGCGCCCTACTTCCCCGAGTACGGCCCCTATGTGGCGGGTACCGGCGCGCAGCTCAAGGTGGCGCCGGCGCAGGCCCCGGCCTTCCAGCCGAACCTGGACGCCTTCGAGGCCATGCTGGGCCCGCGGGTCGCGGCCGTGCTGATCAACACGCCCAACAACCCCACCGGCGTGGTCTACTCGGCTGGGACGCTGCGCCGCCTGGCCGACATCCTGGCCGAGAAGAGCGCCGCCTACGGCCACACCATCTTCCTGGTCAGCGACGAGCCCTACCGGGACATCGTCTTTGACGGCGGCACGGCGCCCTACCCGGCGGCCTTCTACCCGCACACGCTGACCTGCTTCTCCTTCTCCAAGAGCCTGAGCCTGCCCGGCGAGCGCCTGGGCTATGTAGCGGTGGCCCCCGGCTGCGAGGGCGCGGATATCCTGGTGGATATGATGGCGCAGGTCTCGCGCTTTACCGGGCACAACTGCCCGCCCGCCATCATCCAGAAGGCCGCGGCCCGCTGCCTGGATATCACCAGCGACCTGGCCGTCTACGAGACGAACATGAACATCCTCTACGACGCGCTGAAGGCCCTCGGCTTCGAGGTCGGGCGGCCGGGCGGCACCTTCTACATCTTCCCCAAGGCGCTGGAGCCGGACGCCAACGCCTTCTGCCGCAAAGCGAGGGAGTTCGACCTGCTGCTGGTGCACAGCGACACCTTCGGCGTCGAGGGCTATGTCCGCCTGGCCTACTGCATCGAGACTGAAAAGGTCCGCCGCAGCCTGCCCGCGCTGGAAAAGCTGGCGGCCGCTTACAAGTAAACGAGCCGTATTTTGCGGCAAGTGATATCACAGAGAGGAAAGGGAACGAACATGGAAAAGATCAAGATGACCACCCCCCTTGTGGAAATGGACGGCGACGAGATGACCCGCATCCTGTGGCGGACCATCAAGGACGAGCTGATCCTGCCCTTTGTGGACCTGAAGACCGAGTACTACGACCTCGGCCTGCCCAACCGGGACGCCACCGGCGACCAGGTGACGATGGACGCCGCCCTGGCCAACAAGAAGTACGGCGTGTCGGTCAAGTGCGCCACCATCACCCCCAACGCCCAGCGCATGGACGAATACAAGCTGCACGAGATGTGGAAGAGCCCGAACGGCACCATCCGCGCCGTGCTGGACGGCACCGTCTTCCGCGCGCCCATCATGATCGACTGCATCAAGCCCGCGGTGCGCAGTTGGAAAAAGCCCATCACCATCGCCCGCCACGCCTACGGCGACGTGTACAAGTGCACCGAGTTCCGCGTGCCGGGGCCCGGCCGCGCCGAGCTGCGCTTTACCGGCGCGGACGGCTCGAAGCAGGAGGCTGTCATCTATGATTTCGAGTGCGCGGGCGTGCTGCAGGGCTCCTACAACAAGGACAGCTCCATCGCCAGCTTTGCCCGCAGCTGCTTTGCCTACGCGCTGGACGCCGGGCAGGACCTGTGGTTCGGCGCAAAGGACACCATCTCGAAAAAGTACGACCACACCTTCAAGGATATCTTCCAGGAGATCTACGACAGCGAGTACAAGGCGAAGTTCGAGGCCGCCGGCATCACCTACTTCTACAGCCTGATCGACGACATCGTGGCCCGCGTCATCCGCAGCGAGGGCGGCTTCATCTGGGCCTGCAAGAACTACGACGGCGACGTGATGAGCGATATGGTCTCCACCGCCTTCGGCTCGCTGGCGATGATGACCAGCGTGCTGGTCAGCCCGGACGGCAAGTATGAGTACGAGGCCGCCCACGGCACCGTCACCCGCCACTATTACCGCTGGCTGAAGGGCGAAAAGACCTCCACGAACCCGATGGCCACCATCTTCGCCTGGTCGGGCGCGCTGAAAAAGCGCGGCGAGCTGGACGGCCTGGCCGATTTGGCCGCTTTCGGCGAGGCGCTGGAGGCCGCCAGCCTGCAGACGCTGAGCGACGGCATCATGACCAAGGACCTGTGCGCCCTGGCCGAGGGCGTCACCCCCACCGCCGTGGACAGCGAGGCCTTCATCAAGGCCATCCGCCAGCGGCTGGAGGCGAAGCTCGGGGCCTGAGCGATGCGAAAATAAAGCAAATTTGCGGCAGGAGCGCCCGATTGTTACGGCGCTCCTGCTTTTTTGGTAAAATTCTTGCCTTTGGCGGGCTTTTCAGGTACAATAGATACAGCCGTCAGGATGCACGGGAAAACGCCTGCATGTTGACAAGATTTTGAGAGATTTGAGAAAAGAGAGAAGCGAATCCCATTTTAGGATAGGAGGAACGAAGCTTTGAAACGACTGGTGATCGAAACGCCCCGACAGTCCCAGCTTGTGCTGGAGGGGCTGTACCGGGATATGGAGCGCCGGATCGCGTCCAGCCCGCTGGGCCTGTGCCCGGTGGATATGGCGCTGAACTTCCTGCGGCTGTGCCATGCCCAGACCTGCGGCAAGTGTGTGCCCTGCCGCGTCGGCCTGGGCCAGCTGACCTCGATGCTGGAGGATGTGCTGGACGGCGAGGGCGGCCTTGAGCTGATCGATCAGATCGAGAGCACCGCCCAGGTCATTTCGGACACCGCCGACTGCGCCATCGGCTACGAGGCGGCCCGCATGGTGCTGCAGGGCGTGCGCGGCTTCCGCGATGATTTTGAAGAGCACCTGCTGCGCGGCCGCTGCATCTGCGGGCTGCAGCATTCCATCCCCTGCACGGTGGTCTGCCCGGCGCACGTGGACGTGCCCGGCTATGTCGCCCTGGTCAAGGCGGGCCGCTATGAGGACGCCGTGCGCCTGATCCGCAAGGACAACCCCTTCCCGGCCGTGTGCGGCTATGTCTGCGAGCACCCCTGCGAGGCGCGCTGCCGCCGCCATATGGTGGACGACGCCGTCAACATCTGCGGCATCAAGCGCTATGCCGTGGACCACGCCGGCCCCATCGAGCCGCCCCCCTGCGCCGAGGCCACCGGCAAGCGCGTGGCCATCGTGGGCGGCGGCCCCGGCGGCCTGACCGCGGCGTACTTCCTGACGCTGATGGGACACAAGGCCGTGGTGTATGAGCAGCGCCACAGGCTGGGCGGTATGCTGCGCTACGGCATCCCCGACTACCGCCTGCCCCAGGACGTTTTGGACAAGGATATCCAGTACATCCTCGACACCGGCGTCGAGACCGTCATGGACACCGAGGTGGGCGGGCCGGACCTCAGCTTAGAGCAACTGAAGGCCCAGTACGACGCCGTGTATATCTCCATCGGCGCCCACGACGACAAGAAGCTGCGCATCCCCGGCGAGGACAGCGCGGGCGTCGTCAGCGCCGTGCGCATGCTGCGGGATATCGGCGAGGGCCGCGTGCCCGACCTGGCCGGCAAGCGGGTCGTCGTCATCGGCGGCGGCAACGTGGCGATGGACGCCACCCGCACCAGCCTGCGCCTGGGCGCGGCGCACGTGACCTGCGTGTACCGCCGCCGCGTGGAGGATATGACCGCCCTGCCCGAGGAAGTGGACGAGGCCAAGGCCGAGGGCGGCGAGATCCTGCCCCTGCACGCGCCCGACCACATCGAGGCCGACGAAAACGGCAACGCCGTCGCCCTGTGGGCCCAGCCCCAGCTGATCGGCAAGGTGGGCCGCGACGGCCGCCCCGCGCCGCAGAAGGCCAATACCCCGCCGGTGCGCATCCCCTGCGACTACGTCATCGTGGCCATCGGCCAGGCCATCCACTCCAAGCCCTTTGAGGAGGGCGGCATCGGCACCCGCTGGGGCGCCATCCAGGCCGAGAGCTCTTCCTTCGTGCCCGGCAGCGGCAACGTGTTCGCCGGCGGCGACGCGGTGTCCGGCCCGGCCACCGTCATCCGCGCGGTGGCGGCCGGCAAGGTGGCGGCCGACAACATCGACAACTTCCTGGGCTACCACCACAGCATCACCGTGGACGTCGAGGTGCCCGCGCCCCAGCTGACCAACAGCCCGGCCTGCGGGCGCGTCAACCTGCGCGGCCGCCACATCGAGGATATCGCCGGCGACTTCGGCCTGGTGACCGAAGGCATGACCGAGGAAGAGTGCCAGCAGGAGTGCGGCCGCTGCCTGCGCTGCGACCACTTCGGCTACGGCGTCTTTAAGGGAGGGAGAAACATCAAATGGTAACACTGAACATCGATGGCCGCACCATCTGCGTGCCGGAAGGGACCACCATCCTGGACGCCGCCCTGTCGGCGGGCATCCACATCCCGCATCTGTGCTACCTGAAAGGCATCAACGAGATCGGCGCGTGCCGGCTGTGCTGCGTCGAGGTAGAAGGGGAGGGCAAGCTGATCCCCGCGTGCAACAACGTGGTGGCCGAGGGCATGGTCATCCACACCAACAACGCCCGGGTGCGCCTGGCCCGGCGGACCAATTTGCAGCTGATCCTCAGCAGGCACGACTCGAAGTGCGCGCTGTGCGTGCGCAGCGGCAACTGTGAATTGCAGACCCTCTCCAACGACCTGGGCCTGGTGTCGAACCCCTTCCGGGAGGACCTGCCCGCCGAGAAGCTGCGCCGCTGGGACCGCACCTTCCCCCTCATCCGGGACACCACCAAGTGCATCGAGTGCATGCGCTGCATCCAGGTCTGCGACAAGGTGCAGAGCCTGAACGTCTGGGACCTGGTGGCCACGGGCAGCCACACCCGCGTCAACGTGTCGGAGAACCGCACCATCACCGAGGCGGACTGCTCCCTGTGCGGCCAGTGCATCACCCACTGCCCGGTGGGCGCTCTGCGGGAGCGGGACGACGTCCAGTCGGTGCTGCGCGCCCTCGAGGACCCCGACACCGTCACCGTCATCCAGATCGCGCCGGCGGTCCGCGCCGCCTGGGGCGAGGCCTTCGGCCTGGAGCCGGAGCAGGCCACCGTCAACCGTCTGGCCGGCGCGCTGCGGCAGGTGGGCTTCGACTATGTCTTTGACACCAGCTATTCGGCCGACCTGACCATCATGGAGGAGAGCGCCGAGTTCCTCGAGCGGCTGGGCAGGGGCGAGCTGGACAAGTACCCCATGTTCACCAGCTGCTGCCCCGGGTGGGTGCGCTTCGTCAAGGGGCAGTTCCCCGAGCTGGTGGGCCAGCTGTCCACCGCGAAAAGCCCGCAGCAGATGTTCGGCGCGGTGGTCAAGAACTGGTTCGCCAAGCAGATCGGGGTGGCCCCCGAGAAGATCTGCTGCGTCTCGGTCATGCCCTGCGTGGCCAAAAAGTCCGAGTGCGCCCTGCCCACCATGAAGAACGAGGCGGGCATCCCCGATGTGGACTACGCCCTGACCACCCGTGAGATCATCCGCCTGCTGCGCGCCGAGCATGTGGCGGTGGCCTCGGTCATCGAGACCCCCTTCGACCGGCTGCTGGGCGACTACACCGGCGCGGGCGTCATCTTCGGCGCGACCGGCGGCGTCATGGAGGCCGCCCTGCGCACCGCCTACTACCGCGTCACCGGCCACAACCCCCGGCCCGAGGCCTTCCGCCGTGTGCGCGAGACCCGCCGCGGGGACCAGAACTCCTGGCGCGAGGCCGAGTTCGAGATCGCCGACACCACCGTCCGGGTGGCGGTGGCCAGCGGCCTGGGCAACGCCCGCGCCCTGTGCGAGGCCATCGTCAAGGGCGAGGTCCACGTCCAGTTCGTCGAGATCATGGCCTGTCCCGGCGGCTGCGCCGGCGGCGGCGGCCAGCCCATCCACTGCGACGACGTCGAGCGCGCCCACGAGCGCGGCCGGGTGCTCTAGAGCCTCGACCGGGCGGCCCCGGGCCGCTTCAGCCACGAGAACGCCGACGTCCTGGCCCTCTACCGCGACGAGCTGGGCCACCCCCTGAGCGAGGAAGCCGAAAAGTGGCTGCACACCGACCACTTCGCCTGGACCATGCCGGGCGGGCGCGCGGCGGAGTAAACCGGCGCATTTGCTTCCTCCCCGGCTCCTAACCACAAAGCAAGGGTGCGTTGCAGAATGAAGAACTGCAGCGCGCCCTTTTTTATGTTCCATTTTGCCGGCAAAGTTGAAAATCTGGCAGTGATTTGATAGAAAGAGGCACACCAAACCAGACCCCGGCGTGTTTTCCGGCGTCTTGTGTGGAAAATATTCTGTTTGTTCGGCTTACGCTGTCATTTTTTCAGACACACGGGTTTTGAGGCGGCCGTGTTCCCGCTTCATCCACAGCTTTTTCAGATCAAACGCGATCGCCAGCAGGAACAGCTCGGCACGAATGTTGGCCCGGCCGCGGGTGAGAAAACGGCGGAAGCCAAAGTCACTTTTGAGCAGAGCAAATGCGCCCTCCACCTGGATGGAGCGGCATAGGCGCAGATGGATCCCCCGTGCAGAGGTAATGCGCAGGTTCGTCTGCTCCCGTTTTTCCCAAAAGGTCTTTTGCAGGCGCAGCTCTTTGGGCTGCTGTGGGGCTTTGGCCCGGCAGCACTGACTGCGGCAGGGGCAGCCCGCGCAGCTTTCGCAGCGGTACCAGGCGGTGGAGACCAGCTGCCCGTCCTTTTGCTCAGTGCACTCCCGCCGCAGCGACAGTTTTTTGCCCTGGGTACAGGTAAAGCAGTCCTCCTGCGGGTCGTAGGTCATGTTCTCCACCCGGCCGATCTGTTTTGCGAATTTCCGGCTCTTTTTCTGGTCGTAGTTGGCGGGTTTGATAAAGCAGGTCTGGCCGTTTGATTCCAGGTAGAGGTAGTTGTCCAGGCTCTCATATCCGGCGTCCGCCGCTACTTCCTCATACCGGACCCCGTGGAACCTCTCCATACGACGCATAAAGGGCCTGAGCGTCCGCACGTCGCTTCGGTCCGAAAAAGCCTCGATCCCGGTAATATACTCGCTGTTCACTGCGATCTGCACGTTGTAGCCCGGCTTGAGCTGCCCGTTGCGCATATGGTCCTCTTTCATGCGCATAAAGGTGGCGTCCGTATCTGTTTTGGCGTAGCTGTTGCGCCCCTCGCCCATGGTGGACAACTGCATCTCATATTCCTGCCACCGTTCCAGCAGCCCATGCAGTCTTTCCCAAGCTTTCTGCTCCGGGCTTTTCCGCTTCCCTTTGCCGTGAACGAACTGGATGCCCTGGACGGCCTCCTCCAGATAGGACGCCAACGCTGCCAGGCCGGTCAAGCCTGTCTGCTGACGCACCTGTTCTTTCACCTTGGCCAGCTGCTTTTCCGCGCTCTTGCGCCAGACAAAAGTATACCGTCCCGCTCGACTCTCTAACTTGGTGCCGTCTACGAATACCGTCTGGTGGTCTGTCTCGCCCATGGCCTCAAGTTTCCCCACCAGCTGGTAAAACAGCCCTTCCAGCGCATCCCGGCACCGCCCTGTCCGAAACCGCGCCAGCGTGCTGTGGTCCGGCACTTTCCCGTCCCCCAAAAGCCACAGAAAGTCTACTCGATACCGGCACGCTTCCTCCAGTTTTCGGCTGGAATAGATCCCGCACAGATATCCATATACCAATACCGCGAACAACACCTGCGGATCGACTGCTGATTTTCTCCCTCTCGGAGAATATGCGCGGTACAATTCCCTGTAGTTCAACTCCTCCAACACCGCGCTTACCAGCCGCACAGGGGCGTTCTCCGGTATCCATGCTTCACAATTCAGTGAAAATACCAGTTGACCTTTTCGCTCATATACGGTACACTGGTTTTGCTTTATATCTTTTTGCACAAACTAAGATTAAAGCAAAAAGGCAGGCAGTGCAACCCCTTTAGGGTCACTGCCTGTCTTTTTTCGCGCGTTTTGCAACGAGTCCTTATCTGTTGGTCGTATTTTTCAAAAAGAAGCTATAGCCTCAGTCGTCATAGTGTCCCTTGCAGGAAAGAATGTAGATCGTCCCCTCCTGCTCATAGTAGACGATGCGGTTGGCTTCGTCGATTCGGCGGCTCCACAGGCCACTCAGATTTTCCCGCAGTGGTTCCGGCTTGCCGATCCCTTCCAGGGGACTTCTCTGCATGTCCTTGAGCAGCGCGTTGATCCTTTTCAGCGTTTTCCTGTCCTGCGTTTGCCAGTACAGATATTCATCCCACGCCCGGTCCTCCCACAGCAGCCGCATCATGCCTCCTCGATCAGATCATGCTCAGCAAAATGTGCCTTCCCGTTTTTGATATCCTGCACGACCCCTTCCAGATAACGGATGTTGCTCTCCGAATAAAACGGGTCAGCGGAAACCTCAAAGGGAATGCGATACTCTCTGCCAACCTTTTTCGCAAAAATGGTAAAAGCCGCACTCATCGAAAGGCCCATTTCCGCACAGGCTTTTTCCATTCTCCTTTTTACGTCAGCATCCATCTTGATGTTTACATTGACCGTGTTTGCCATATACAACACCCCTTTCCTGTCTCTATTATAGGCAAAAGTGAAGAAGATGTCAAGAATTATTCTTTATAATCCGATACACCTTCCATCCACCCGCACAGCTCGCGGTAGAACTGCCCCACATGCGCGCCGTCCAGCAGGCGGTGGTTCAGCTCCAGGCTCAGGTGGAGGGTGGTGCGGCCGGCATCCTCCTGCCAGCGGCCCCAGGTCACCCGCGGGATCGAGTCGGCGGGGTCCAGGTCGCGCTCGTTGGTGGCGGCGGTCAGGGGGAACCACGGCAGGCAGGAAAAGTAGACCAACTCCTCCTCCAGCCAGTCGCCGCCGCAGAGGAAGGCCGTCTGCGCCGCCGACTTCGCCTTGGCGCGCCGGCAGAAGGCGGCCGGGTCCTCCCCCGCCTCCAGGGTGACGATGTGGAAGGTCTCGCTGCCGGGGTGCAGGTCGGTGAAGCTCGGCACCAGCCGGTCCACCCGGATGATCTGCCCCGCCCTCTCTTTGCAGCGGAAGGCCTCGACCCGCTCCATCGCCTTGGTGACGCCGTATACCATGGCCGGGTAGAAGCTCACCCCCGCCTTCCTGCACCAGTCCCGCAGCGGCGTCACGTCCACCGGGAAGGTCAGGGAATAGAACGGGTGGGACATCCCCGCGAAAAAGTCGTAGACCTCCCGCCGGGGCCAGGTCTCCTTGTCGATGATGGTCATGCCAACGCCTCCTTGTTTTTGCCCCCAGTATACCAGAAAGCCTCCCGCCGCGCCAGACGCGCCCGGCTTTTCACAGCCAGCTGCGGTACTTTTTGATGTACGCCGCCTTGGCCGCGCTCTCCAGCAGGATATAGCCGGCCACGATGCCGGCCAGCGCCGCGAAGAAGCCGGCCGGCAGGGCGGCCAGCCCCAGCGCCGGGGCCAGCGGGCTGAAGGGCAGGACCGTCACCGCCGCGGCGCCCGCCAGCGTCAGCAGGGTGAGCGGGGCCGAGGCCCGGCTGCGCAGGATGGGGGTCCTGGCGGTGCGCAGCATGTGGATCACCAACGTCTGGGTCCACATCGAGGCCACGAACCACCCGCTGCGGAACAGCGCCTCCCACCCTTCCCGGGCGGCGGGGCTGCTCAGCTGGGTGTACAGCCGGCCCCCGAAGGCCGCCGGGCAGAACACGAAGTAGAGCAGCACGAAGGTGACGATGTCGAACAGGGTGCTCACCGGCCCGTGCCACAGCATGAAGCGGCCCACGCTC
>CALXGZ010000062.1 GCA_944387975.1 uncultured Faecalibacterium sp. | reverse complement strand
ATGGCGGTGCTGCTGGTGGACACGGTGGGCTTTGTCTCCCGGCTGCCCCACAACCTGGTGGAAGCCTTCAAGAGCACCCTCGAGGAGGCCGCCTGGTCGGACGTCATCGTCCAGGTGGCGGACGCCGCCGACCCCCAGCGCGAAGAGCAGCTGGCCGTCACCGCCGAGGTGCTGGACAGCCTGGACTGCGCGGACATCCCCCGCGTCACCGTCTACAACAAATGCGACAAGCCCGGCGCGGCCGCCTTCGACCCCGCCATCCTGCTGACCAGCGCCAAGACCGGCCTGGGCCTGGACCGGCTGCTGGCCCGTCTGGACGAGCTTTTGGCCGACCGTGTGCGCGCCATCCGCGTGCTTTTGCCCTACGACGCGCTGGGCCTTGCCGCCCCCCTGCGGGACCGCGGCAGCGTCCAGGCCGAGGAATACCGCCCCGACGGCCTCTACCTCGAGGCCATCGCCAAGCGGGAAGAGCTGCATCTGTTTGAAAAGTATATGGTTTGATTTTTGCGCGCCGTTTTTTCCTTGCGTTTCCGCTCCGCGGGGCCAGAGGGGGAGGGAGGGCAGATACAAGCCGGCGCGTCCTGCGGACGAAACAGCCGGCTTGTATCTGGCGCAGTGCTCCAGTTTTCACAAGCAGGCTTCCAGCCTGCACCGGGAAAACTGGCTAAGCACAAGAGGAGTTTCGACTCCCCCTCTCGCGCTTAGCCGGTTTTTTCAGTGGGCATAAATGCCATTTCTGGCGCGCAGAAAATGCAGGGTACCGCAACCCGTCTTCCGAAAAACACAAAAACCCGCCTGGCAGCGGGTTTTTGTGTATAGAGGGGTGGGAAAGTATATAAAGCAGTAAATCTCAATTTTAACGGCTGGGCGCTGCGCTCGGCGCGCCTGCCTTGTGATTTGTATTATACCCAATTTTGATTTATTGTCAAATTGTAAAATTTTAAAATGCCTTATCATTTCACTTTACATTTGGGGCAAAACTTTATATAATTAAACGTGAGCGAAGTTGTCTGGACGTTTTAAGCGTGTTTTGTGATTTTTTACAACTCAAAACTTTATTTACAGAAAATTTTATCTATTTCACCAGAAATGGAACAATGGAGGTAACCCTGCTATGGATGATTTGGACCGCAAGATCCTCTCCCTTCTGGCGCACAATGCGCGGATGCCCGTTAAGGAGATCGCCGAGCATGTCGCCCTGACCAGCCCCGCCGTCTCCAGCCGCATCCATAAGCTGGAGGCGGACGGCATCATCGGCGGCTATACCGTTGTGCTCAAGCGGCCGGCCAACCGCCTGTATGTCGACGCGCTGATCAGCCTGTCGGTCGCCCCGTCCGAGCGGGAGGGCCTGCTCAGCCTGCTGCAAAACAGCAAGGAGGTCATGCAGTGCTACCACGTCACCGGCGAGTACACCTTTTTGATCAAGGTCAGCTGCGGCAGCATGATGCAGCTGGAACAGCTGATCCTCCAGTTCCAAAAGCTGGGCAGCACCTGCACGCAGATCATCCTGTCCACCCCCGTGGACCACGGGCCGCTGGACTCGCTGCAGCTGTAAAACCTTTTCCCCGGGAAAATTTCCCCGGGGCTTTTTTATGCGCGGCGCAATTTCGCCCTCAGGCTGTTCGTATAAGATATGACGGCGCGCGGCAGGGCGCATAAACGGGGCCGCCGCGGCCCATCCTGTCAGCAGACGCCGTCCTGCAACATTGCATCTAAGAAAGGAATTACCCATATGAAAAAGCTTCTGACCGCCGCGCTTGCGACTACCCTGGCCCTGTTTGCCCTGGCCGCCTGCGGGGCTAAGCCCGCCTCTTCCGGCCAGGAGGAGGCCAAAGACTACGCCCAGATCATCCACGACGCCCGCGACGAGGAGATGAACGACGCGCTGATGATCCTTGCCCCGGACGCCGGGGGCGGCTTTACCGCCATGGGCGGCGGCGTTGAGGAGATGAGCGCCGACGACATCAAGGCCCAGGCCGAAAACTTCATCCTGCCCATGCTGGGCCTGGAAGAGGGCGACTACGAGGACTTCGCCGCCTCCGTCTCGACGATGAACGTGCGCAGCTACGGCATCGCCATCGTCAAGCCCGCCGAGGGCAAGGCCGCCGATGTGCAGGAGGCACTGGAGAACTACGTCACCAGCCAGCAGCTGGCCATGCAGAACTACCTGGCCGACCAGTACGAGATCGCCAAGGCCGCCACCGTCACTACCGTCCCCTCGGGCGAGGTGGTGCTGGTCTGCTGCGAGGGCTCCGACACGGTGCTTGCCGCCATCGAAGAGGCCCTGGCCGCCTGATCTTTGCGCGCTGCGGACCGCAGGCATTGCCGCCTGCGGTCTGTTTTTTTGCGGCGAAATATGCTATACTACTGCCAGTGTCACCCATCACCCAAAGGCAGGAGCGCTTATGAGAGCAACCATCATCATCCCCAACATCAACGGCAAAGGCTGGCTGAAGGACTCGATCGAGTCCATCCTGGCCCAGACCGTGCAGGACTTCCACCTCATCGTGGTGGACAACGGCTCGACCGACGAGAGCCTGGACGAGGCGCGCAGCTATTGCGGCCGGCCGAACTTTACCCTGATCGAAAACGGCGAGAACACCGGCTTTTCCCACGCGGTCAACCAGGGCATCGCCCTGGCCGGCAGCGAGTACGTCGTGCTGTTCAACAACGACGCCTTCGCCGAGCCGGACTGGCTGGAGCAGCTGCTGCGCACCGCCGACAGCGACAGGCGCATCTTCGCGGTGCAAAGCCTGATGCTGCGCCACTTTGAGCGGGAGCTGGCCGACGACGCCGGGGACTACGTCACCTGGATGGGCTTTGCCTGCAAGACCGGCGACGGCCGCCGCGCCAGCCGCTACACAAAGCAAAAGCGCATCTTCTCGGCCTGCGGGGGCGCGGCGCTGTACCGCAAAAGCATCCTGGACGAGATCGGCGTATTCGACGAGAACTTCTTTGCCTATTTCGAGGACGTCGATCTGAGCTGGCGGGCCAACAACGCCGGCTACAAGTGCGTGCTCTGCCCGGCGGCGCGCTGCTACCACATCTGCGGCGCCAGCACCGGCGCGGTGCGCTACAACGCCTTCAAAAGCCGGCAGAGCGGCCGCAACAGCATCCTGCTGCCGCTGAAAAACCAGCCCGCCCTCATGCTGGCGGTGAACGCCGTGCCCCTGCTGGCGGGTTACCTGCTCAAGTGCTACAAGTTCCACCGGCAGGGCTTCGGCGAGGCGTGGGACGCCGGCATGCGCGAGGCCTTCGCCATCCTGCGGCAGGGCAAGCTGGGCAAGCGGCCCTTCCGCCTGCGCGACCTGCCCCACTACCTGCTGATGGAACTGTGGATGATCTGGAACATGGTCCCCTACCTGTGGTACCGTCTGGTGGTCGTCCCCTTCAAGTTGCCATAAAAAAGCCGCCGCACCCGGGGTGCGGCGGTCTTTTTGTTGCTGTGGGTTTATCCGGCGCTGGAGGCGGAGGCGCTGTCCGCATCCCCGCTGGAGGCGGACGCCCCGCCGGAGGTTGCTTCGCTGGAAGCTTCTTCGCTGGAAGCGGCCTCGCTGGAAGCTTCTTCGCTGCTGGCGGCCGCTTCGCTGGAGGCGGCCCCGCTCGAAGCCGCGCCGCTGCCGGACACGGCGTCCGGGTCCACGCCCTGGAGGATGGCCTCCTGCAGCTCGTCGGGGTCCATCATGACCACCGAGTTCGCCGGCGAAGAGGAGGCCGCCTGCTCGGGCTTGGTGGCGCTTTCGGTCAGGCCGGTCAGGTACCAGCCGCCGTTGCTGCGCTCAAAGAGGTAATCCATATATTTCGTGGGCGTGTCGGACTGCGCGCCGATCAAATCGCCGGTGGTGTTCATCGGGATGTAGCCCACCGTCACGTGCAGCTTGCCCTCCTGCTTGAACAGGGCGGTCACGTCGGCCCGGTAATAGCCCACGCCGCCGGTGATGGGGATGCTGTAGCACTGGCTGGCCTCGTCGTAGGCGATGGTCATGTCATCCATCTCAAAGCTGCGGTGCGTCAGGTGGAAAGCCGGCCCCAGCAGCCGCGCCAGGTAGGCGTCCACCTCGACGGCGGGCAGCAGCAGCTGCTCGGTCACCGGGTCGTGGGCGTAGTTGTCGAAGTTGCCCTGCGTCTCCTGGATGCTGTAAATGCAGCCCCAGACCGCGGCCTGGCGCAGCGTCAGGTCGTCGATGTTCGCGATGCCGTCGAAGGGCAGTGGGTCGAACAGCACCAGCCCCTCCAGCTTATCCTCATATTCCTGCATTTGCTCGGTGTTGTCGAACAGGCTGGCCACCAGCCGGACGCCGGCCCCCAGCACGGTAAAAATCCCGATGACCAGCAGCACCGCCATCGCCAGCCCCAGCGCCTGACGGCGGCGGCGGCGGTGGATGCGGGCGTGCTCCTCCGGGGTCACATAGGTCTTCATGGTCTGTAGTTTCTCCTAAGATCTTGTCGTTCTGTCCTTCGCCCGCCGGGGCGGGGGCTCATACCGTATAGTATAGCACAATCTGTCTGGATACGGCTATGGTATTTTTGTGAAAAGCTGTTATAATAGTCTTATTCTGCAAAAAAGCATCGAAAGGGAGCGTGTATCATGATCCGTTTTACCAACGATTACGGCGAGGGCTGCCACCCCGCCATCCTTGAGGCGATGGCCGCGGCGAACACCGAGGGCAATCCCGGCTATTCCACCGACCCGCACTCGGCCCACGCCCACGCGCTGATCCGCCAGGCCATCGGCCGGCCGGACGCCGCCGTGCACATCCTGGTGGGCGGCACCCAGACCAACGCCACGGCCATCGCCGCCTTCCTGCGGCCGTACGAAGCCGTCATCGCCGCCACCAGCGCCCACATCTGCGTGCACGAGACCGGCGCCATCGAGGCCACCGGCCACAAGTGCGTCGCCTGCCCCGCCGCGGACGGCAAGCTGACGCCCGCCGCCGTCCGGGCCGCCGTGGCCGCCCATCCCGACGAGCACATGGTCAAGCCCCGCATGGTCTACATCAGCCAGACCACCGAGACCGGCACCGTCTACACCCTGGCCGAGGTCGAGGCCCTGCGCGCCGTCTGCGACGAGCTGGGGCTGCTGCTGTACCTCGACGGCGCACGGCTGGCCGCGGGCCTGGCCGCCGGCGGGCCCTCCCTCTCCGACCTCGTCCGGCTGTGCGACGCCTTCTACATCGGCGGCACGAAGAACGCCGCCCTCTTCGGCGAGGCGCTGGTGATCCTGAACGACGCGCTGAAGCCCGACTTCCGCTACAACATCAAGCAGCGGGGCGGCATGCTGGCCAAGGGCTGGCTGCTGGGCATCCAGTTCGAGACGCTGTTTCGCGACGGCAGCGGGGCCTTCTACACCTCCCTGGCCGCCCACGCCAACGCCATGGCCCTGCGGCTTAAGGCGGGCATCGCGGCGCTGGGCTACCCCTTCGCCTGCGACAGCGTCACGAACCAGCAGTTCCCCATCCTGCCCGACGCGCTGGTCAAGGCGCTGGAGCCCGACTTCGGCTTCGAGTTCTCCGCAAAGCCGGACGCCGGCCACACCTGCATCCGCCTGGTGACCAGCTGGGCCACCCGCGAGGCGGACGTCGACGCCTTCCTCGCCGCGCTCAAGGCGCAGGCCTGATCATTCCCAGCCGGCCCACACCTCAGGCCGGTAGCCCGCGGTGGCCTGCCGCCCGTTGCGGACGATGGGCTGGCGCAGCAGCTGCTGGTTTTCAAACAGCTTATCCTCTTTCTGCCAGTCCACCAACGCGTCCAGCAGCGCCAGGGTCTGCTTGTCCTTCGCGTTCGGGTCCACCAGGTTCTTCCAGCCGCCCACGGCGCGGGCCACGCTGTCGAACTCGCCGCGGCTCATCCCCTTCTCCTTCAGGTCGATCATCTGGAAGCGGATGCCCCGCTCCTTGAAATAGCGCTGCGCCTTTTTGGTGTCGAAGCTCTTGCTCGTGCCAAAGATCTGGATGTTCATAGTATGCCGTCCTTTCCCGGTTTTGTCCCGCCCATTGTACCACAGCGGCGGCCGAAAGTATAGTCTGCCGCCGTTTGGGGCAGACTGTCTGCAAAAGGAGGGAACGCCATGAAAGCGATCGTCGACCCCAATCTCTGCATCGGCTGCACCCAGTGCGCCGGCCTGTGCCCCGAGGTCTTCTCGATGGAGGGCACGCTGGCCGTCGCCATCCCGGGCGACATCCCCGGCGAGGACGTGCCCCAGGCCGTCGCCGCCGCGGACAGCTGCCCCGTGGGCGCCATCCGCACCGAACCGTAGCCGCCCCCTGCCCCGCCCGGCGCGCCCGGGCGGGGCGTTTTGCGCGCGGCGGCTTGTCCCGGGCGGCCTGTTTGTGGTATACTGGACGCTGAATGGTGCGCCAGACGCACCGGCCCACCTGCACACGGGCTGCATACACAGGGAGGATGTACGCAATGTCTTTACTAGTCGTTGACGGCAACAGCATCGCGAACCGGGCCTTTTTTGGCATCAAAGTGCTGACCACCAAAGAGGGACAGTATACCAACGCCATCTATGGCTTTATGAATATCCTGTTGTCCCTGACCCAGAACTATCAGCCGGATGAGGTCGCCATCGCCTTTGACCTGCCTGCCCCAACGTTCCGCCATAAGATGTACGACGGCTACAAGGCCAACCGGCACGGCATGCCCGAAGAGCTTGCCGCCCAGATGCCGCTGCTGCGCCAGCTTTTGACCGACCTGGGCTACAAGCTGGTCACCGCCGAAGGCTGGGAGGCCGACGATATCCTCGGCACCCTGGCCGCCGCCTGCGACGCCCGGGGCGAGCGCTGCTACCTCGCCACCGGCGACCGCGACAACCTGCAGCTGATCAGCGCCAACACCACCGTGCTGCTGGCCACCACCTCGCGCGGGCACAGCGAGACCCGCGTGATGGACCAGGCCGCCGTGCAGGAGAAGTACGGCCTGGCCCCGAAACAGCTGATCGACGTCAAAAGCCTGCAGGGCGACACCTCCGACAACATCCCCGGCGTCAAGGGCATAGGGGAGAAGACGGCCCTGGCCCTCATCCAGCAGTTCGGCAGCCTGGCGGGCGTGTACGCCCACCTGGACGACCCCGCCATCAAGCCCCGCCAGCGCGCGAACCTCGAGGCCTGCAAGGCCGACGCCGAGCTGAGCTATACCCTCGGCGCCATACGCACCGACGCCCCGGTGGATACGGCCCCCGGCGCCTACCGCCCCGGCGAGGGCAACAAGCCCGCCGCCGTCCGCCTGCTGCTGGATCTGGAGATCCGGGCGCTGATCCCGCGGCTGGGGCTGGAGCATGTGCTGCCCGCCAGCGACGAGCCCGCCCCCGCCGAGGCCCCCCTGCCCGCCGCCGTGCCCTCCCCCATGCCCGCGCACCCCACGGGCCTGTGGCTGCTGGCGGCCCGGCCCCCGGTCTACGGCAAGCAGGGCAACCGCATCGTCGTCGACCGGCCGGCCCACTGGTACGCCGTGCAGGGCACGACGGTCTGCCCCCTGGAGGAGGGCGAGCTGCCCCTGCTGCTGGATAACCCCGCATTGCAGCTGGAAGTGTTCGACGCGGCCCCCCTCTACGCCGCGGCCATGCAGGCCGGGGGCTGGGGCGCGTCCATCACCTGGGACGGCAAGCTGGCAGCCTACCTGCTGGACGCCTCGGCGGCCAAGTACAGCATCGCCGCCCTGGCCGAGGCCTACCGCGTCAAGCCCGCCTTCACCTGCGAGGACTGGCCCGACGCGCCCTACCTCGCCGCGCTCTTTGCCAAACTGAAGGCCGAGATCACCGCCCTGGGCGAGGACAGCCTTTACAATGAGATCGAGTTCCCCCTCGCGCAGGTGCTGGCCGACATGACCCGCACCGGCGTGCTGGTGGACAAGGCCGGCATCGAGCGCTTCGGCCAGGAGCTGCGGGAAAAGATCGACGCAAAGCTGGCCTACATCCGCAGCCAGGTCGAGGACCCCGACTTCAACCCCAACAGCCCCAAGCAGCTGGGCGAGATGCTGTTCGACAAGATGAAGCTGCCCCACGGCCGCAAGACCAGCCGGGGCTGGTCCACCGACAACGCCACGCTGCAAAAGCTGCGCCCCGACTGCCCGCTGATCGACGATATTTTACAGTACCGCTCCTACCAGAAGCTGTACTCCACCTACGCCGAGGGCCTTTTGAAGGTGATCGGCCCCGACGGGCGCATCCACTCCACCTTCAACCAGACCGAGGCGCGCACCGGGCGCCTGTCCTCCGACAACCCCAACTTGCAGAACATCCCCATCCGCACCGAGCTGGGCAGCCAGCTGCGCGGCTTTTTCATCGCAAAGCCCGGCTGCGTCCTGGTGGACGCCGACTACAGCCAGATCGAGCTGCGCATCCTGGCGCACATCACCGGCGACGAGCACATGCAGGCGGCCTTCCGCGCCGGGGAGGACATCCACCGCAGCACCGCCGCCAAGATCTACGGCATCCCGCTGGAAGAGGTCACCCCCCGGCTGCGCACCGCGGCCAAGGCCATCAACTTCGGCATCATGTACGGCAAGGGCGCGTTCAGCCTGTCGGAGGACCTGGGCGTCTCGGTGCGGGAGGCGGGCAACTTCCTCAAGAGCTACTTCGCCAGCTTCCCCAAGGTGGACGGCTACATGCAAAAGACCATCGCCGACGCCAAGGAGAAGGGCTACGTCAGCACGCTGTTCGGGCGGCGGCGCGCCCTGCCGGAGCTGGCCAACTCCAACATGAACGTGCGCGCCAGCGGCGAGCGCATGGCCCGCAACACGCCCATCCAGGGCACCGCGGCCGACGTCATCAAGCTGGCCATGGTCAAGGTGTGGCGGCGCATCCGGGCCGAGGGCCTGGCCAGCCGGCTGATCCTGACGGTGCACGACGAGCTGATCGTCGAGGCCCCCGAGGCCGAGGCCGAAGCCGCCGCCCGCATCCTGAAAGAGGAGATGGAGGGCTGCGTCCACTTCGCCGTGCCGCTGGACACCGACGTCCGCCAGGGGCATTCCTGGCTGGAAGCGCACTGACAGAACACATCGCCAAATCACATAGCAAAGGAACGAGAGCATGATCATTTTGGGAATCGAATCCACCTGTGACGAGACGGCCGCCGCCCTGGTCGAGGACGGGCGCACCCTGCTGAGCAACGTCGTCGCCACCAGCGTGCAGGAGCAGGCCCTGTACGGCGGCGTCGTGCCGGAGATCGCCAGCCGCCGCCACTGCGAATCCATCAGCGCGACGGTGGCCAAAGCCCTGGCCGATGCCGGGCGCAGCATCGGCGAGGTCGACGCGGTGGCCGTCACCTTCGCCCCGGGGCTGATCGGGGCGGTGCTGGTGGGGGTCAACTTTGCCAAGGGGCTGGCCTACGCGGCGAACAAGCCCCTGGTGCCGGTGCACCACCTGCGGGGGCACATCGCAGCTTTGTACCTGACCCACCCGGAGCTCAAGCCCCCGTTCCTCTGCCTGGTGGCCTCGGGCGGGCACAGCCACATCGTGCAGGTGGAGGACTACACCCGCTTCCACGTGCTGGGCCGCACGGTGGATGACGCCGCGGGCGAAGCCTTCGACAAGGTGGCCCGCACCCTGGGCCTGCCCTACCCCGGCGGGCCCAGCATCGCGGCCGCCGCCAAGGCCGGCGACCCCCACGCCTACCGCCTGCCGGTGCCCCATGTGGAGGGCAAGTACAACGTCAGCTTTTCCGGCCTCAAGACCGCCGTGCTGAACGAGGTCAACCAGGCGGGTATGAAGGGCCTGCCGGTGAACGTGCCAGACCTGGCCGCCTCCTTCCAGGAGCGCATCGACGGCATCCTGGCCGAAAAGCTGCTGGCCGCCGCGGCCGACAGCGGCGCAAAGCAGGTGTGCCTGGCCGGCGGCGTCGCCGCCAACGGCCGGCTGCGCCAGCTGGTCAACGACGGGGCGCAAAAGCTGGGCGCGCAGGTCTTTTTGCCGCAGCTGAAGTTCTGCGGCGACAACGGCGCGATGATCGCCAGCCAGGGCTACTACGAGTTCATCGCCGGCCGCCGCGCCCCCCTCGACCTGAACGGCCTGCCCACCCTGCCGATCGATTACCAGTAAGCCTCCCGCCGCCCGAAGGCGGCTGACAGAAAAACCCGCCGCAGTTTGCTCGCTGCGGCGGGTTTTGTTTGCGTTTTTTAAGTCTGCTCGCTTTCGGGCGGCGGGGCGAAGCAGCGCCCCCAGAAGGCGGCGATCTCCGGGTTGCGCTTTTTGCGCAGCAGGAAGACCGTCGGGATCAGGTAGATCAGCGCGCTGGCCAGCATGCTGGGGTCGTAGCCGCTGACCACCTCGCTGATGGTGGCGGTGCTCTCGTACAGGCCCGAGTTGATCAGCGCGGCGCAGTCCTGCAAGGTGTGCAAAAAGACCAGCACCCACAAATTGCCCGTGCGGAAGTAGATGGCCGCATACAGCATGCCCAGCGCCGCGGTGATGCAGCACTGGATCAGCACGCCCAGCGGCGCGCTGGCCCGCAGGTTGATCAGGTGCATCGCGCCGAAGATCAGGCCCGAGGCGAAGCAGGCCTTCCAGACGGCGGCGCGCCCGGGGCCGAAATGCTCCAGCATGGTCTGGGCGATCACGCCGCGGAACAGCGTCTCCTCTGCCAGGCCGATCAGGAACATGCAGACGAAAAAGGCGGCGATGCGCCACGGCGCTTTGACCGCGGCCCCCTCCGGCGGGCCCGCCAGCGCCAGGTTGGCGCTGAGGGCAAAGCTGACCATCACGAAGGGGAACATGCCCACCAGCAGTCCGTCCAGAAAGCCGCGGCCCCGCTGGCGGTAGACCCACAGCCGGCCCGTGCGCGCCAGCAGGACGAGCCCCACCAGCAGCCCGAACAGCTCGTTGACGCTTTGCAGCAGAAATTCCTCCTGCACAAAGGGCTGGGCGGCCGCCGGCCCCAGCAGCACGATCAGCAGGGTGAACAGGTACATCCCCGCCGTCATCACCGCCAGAAAACCCACGGCAGCCAGCGCGCAGTATACAAAGGGGTGCGCGGCCCGCAGTCGTTTCAACATCTCGTTTCCCTCCCGGTCGATAGGTTCAGGGCCCAGGGGCCCCTGCCATTGTACCACAAAAACGGCGGGGAAAACAGACTTCACCCATTTTTCATATCCTGGGGCGGCGTTTCGTGCAGCAGGCGCTCCAGCGTGGCGCACAAAGCGCGGAAATCGATGGGCTTCGAGATATGGGCGTTCATGCCGGCGGCGGTGGTGGCCGCGATGTCCTCGGCGAAGGCGTTGGCCGTCACCGCGATGATGGGCACCGTCGCGGCGTCGGGCCGCGCCAGCGCGCGTATGGTCCGGGCCGCCTCGCAGCCGTCCATCTGGGGCATCTGCATATCCATCAGCACGGCGTCGATCTCATAGGGGGCCGACGCGGCGAAGCGCTCCACCGCCTCCTGGCCGTTCCAGGCCTGCAGCACCTCCAGGCCGTTCATGGTCAGTATCTCGCAGGCGATCTCCATATTCAGCATGTTGTCCTCGGCCAGCAGGATCGTCTTGCCCTCGAGGGAGAATTCCTTGCCGCCCTTGCCGTTTTTCAGCTCCTCGCGGCCCTGGCGGCTCTGCTCCTCGGCTTTGGCGGTGATGAAGGGCACCGTGATGGTAAAGGTGCTGCCCTTGCCGACGGCGCTCTCGACGTAGATCTGGCCGCTCATCTGGGTGACCAGGCTCTTGACGATGGGCATACCGAGGCCCGTGCCCACCACCTGGCGGGAGAAAAAGCGCGTCTCGCGGGCGTAAGGCTCGAACAGCTGGGGCAGGAATTCCTCCGACATGCCGATGCCGCTGTCCTTGACGACGATCTGGTACTGGGGCGTGGGCGGGCCGCCCAGCTGGCGCACCGTCACCGCGACGCTGTCGCCCGGCGAGGTGAACTTGAAGGCGTTCGACAGAAGGTTGTTCAAGATCTGCGTCATGCGCGTGGCGTCGCCCATGACATAGCTGTCGGCGATCTCGCAGCTGACGGTGAAGTCCTTGCCCTCGCGCTTGGCCTGCGGCGCAAAGGAACTGGCGCAGGCGCCGACGCAGGCCTCCAGGTCGAAGGCCTCGTTGTTCAGGATCACCTTGCCCTGCTCCATGCGGGACATATCGAGGATATCGTTCACCAGGTCCAGCAGCTGCCGGCCGGAATAGGCGATCTTCTCGGTGTATTCGCGCACCCGGGCGGGCTCGTCTAAGTGCTGGCGCAGCAGGTCCACCACGCCCAGGATGGCGTTGAGGGGCGTGCGCATATCGTGCGACATGTTGTTGAAAAAGGCCAGCTTCGACTTTTCGCTCTTGCGGGCGGTGGCCAGGGTCTCTTCCAGCAGGCGGCGCTCCTGGATCTGGCGGCGCTTTTCCTGGTCCACCTCGCGGAAGCAGAGCACGGCCTCCTCCGGCTCCAGCGTCTCGTCAAAGAGGACGCGCACGTTGATCCAGCGCTCGCCGCTCTCGTACTTGCCCAGAAAGTCGCCGCCGTAGTCCTGCACATGGTCGGCCACCAGGCTGCGCAGGCTCTCGGTGGAAAAGCTCTTGCGGAACTCGTCGATGGTGTCCGGCTCCATCACCGCGCCGCTCACCCGCAGAAAGTCCTCGTAGGGGCCCTTCTGCTTCAGGTTCTTGCGCGCGTAGGGCGAGCCCTTGATCATCTCATAGGTGCCCGTCTCGTAGTTGATGCGGAACAGCCCGTAGTAGGAGTTGCTCAGCACCCGGACGGTGTCGCCGCTGCGCTCCACCATCGTATCCA
>CALXGZ010000061.1 GCA_944387975.1 uncultured Faecalibacterium sp. | reverse complement strand
TCCTTGCGGCCGTAGGCGTCGCCGCGCGGGCAGGTGTTGCCCGTCACCTTCGTGACGGCGCCGTCCTCCAGCTCCACCGTCAGCGGGCAGCCCATCGGGCAGCCAATGCAGATCAGTTCGATTTTCTCCATCGTTCTCACGCCTCCTCCAAGGTCACGGTCATGCAGCCGGCGGCGGCGCCGTTGCGCAGCAGCTCGCCCTTCAGCTGGACGGTCTCCATCTCGCCGGGGGCCAGCACCGGCCGCCGGCGGGTGAAGATGCACTGGTCGCCGAGGTAGACGGCGATCTTTTTGTTTTTGTAGACGGCCCCGACACGGAAGCGCAGCGTCAGCGCGCCGTCCACGCAGTCCGGGCGCACCGTGCTGGGCACCGTGTAGCGGACGCCGCCCGCGCACTTCACCGGCAGTGCGGGGGCGTCCCTGCCCGCTTCGCCCTGCTGGATGTAGGCCGCGGCGTGCGCGCCGGCCGCGCCGGCCTCCTCCGAGACGTAGTCCACCAGGTCGTGCACGTGCAGCACGTTGCCCGCGGCGAACACGCCCGGGATGCTGGTCTCGAGGCTCTCGTTGACGGCGGGGCCGCCCGTCACCGGGCTGAGCGCCACGCCCGCCGCGCGGCTCAGCTCGTTTTCCGGCAGCAGCCCGCAGGACAGCAGCAGCGTGTCGCAGTCGTAGTGCTCCTCGGTGCCGGGGACGGGCTTGCCGTTTTCCACCCGCGCCAGGGTGATGCCCTCGACCCGCTCCTTGCCCTGGATGTCCACCACCGTGTGGCTGAGCTTCAGCGGGATGCCGTAGTCGTCCAGGCACTGCACGATGTTGCGCTTCAAGCCGCCCGAATAGGGCATCAGCTCGGCCACCACCTGCACCTCGGCGCCCTCCAGCGTCATGCGCCGGGCCATGATCAGCCCGATGTCGCCCGAGCCCAGGATGACCACCTTGCGCCCGGGCAGGTAGCCCTCCATGTTCACCAGGCGCTGCGCCGTGCCGGCCGTGAAAATGCCCGCCGGACGGTAGCCCGGGATGTTCAGCGCGCCGCGGGGCCGCTCACGGCAGCCCATGGCCAGCACCACGGCCTTCGGCTGCAGCTGGAACAGCCCGTCCTCGCGGTTCATGGCCGTGACGGTCTTGTCGGCCGCCAGGTCCAGCACCATGGTGTTCAGCTTATAGGGGATATCCAACTCCTTCGCCTGCCGGATGAAGCGGGCCGCGTACTCCGGCCCGGTCAGCTCCTCTTTGAAGGTGTGCAGGCCGAAGCCATTGTGGATACACTGGTTCAAAATGCCGCCCAGCTCGTTGTCCCGCTCGAGGATGAGCAGATCCTGGACACCGTGCCTGCGCGCTTCGATGGCGGCCGCCAGGCCCGCGGGCCCGCCGCCAATGATCACGAGATCGACGTTTTTCATGCTAAAGCCCCCCTTACAGCGCGTCCTTGTTGACGCCCACGATGATCTTCGACCGGCCGCCCGCCTTGGTGATGTCCGCCAGGGGCACGCCCAGCTCCCGCGACAGGATCTCCATCACGCGCGGGCTGCAGAAGCCCGCCTGGCAGCGGCCCATGCCCGCGCGGGTGCGCCGCTTGACGCCGTCCAGGCTGCGCGCGCCCGGCACGCGGTGGATGGCGTCGATGATCTCGCCCTCGGTGACGCTCTCGCAGCGGCAGATGATCTGCCCGTAGGCCGGGTTTTGGCGGATCAGCTCGGCCCGCTCTTCGAGCGGCAGGGTCTTCGGGTCCAAAATGCCCTTGCGGGTGGGGTCGAAGTCGCTCTTTTGCGCAAGATGCAGGCTTTCGGCCGCGATGCCCGCGGCCATTTTGCCGATGGCCGGCGCGCTGGACAGGCCCGGCGACTCGATGGCGGCGCAGTCCACAAAGCCCGGGGCAACCTCCCCGATGAAGAAGTCGTGGCGCGGCTCATGCGCGCGCAGCCCCGCGAAGCTGGTGATGGTCTGCCGCAGCGGGATATCCTTGACGGCGAGGCCCGATTTCGCCCGCACCTCGTCCAGGCCGGCGGCAGTGGTGGCGGTGGCCTCCTTGTCCTCGATGTCGATGGAGGTGGGCCCCACCAGCAAATTGCCGTGCACGGTGGATGTGACCAGCACGCCCTTGCCGAACTTGCCCGGCAGCTGGAAGACCGTGTGCCGCACGTGCCCGCCGGCGGTGCGGTCCAGCAGGAAATAGTCGCCCCGCCGTGGGATGATCTGCATGGGCTGGGCGGGGGCGGCCATGTTGTGCAGCACGTCGGCATAGACGCCCGCCGCGTTGACCACCAGCCGGGCCTCGAGGGAGCCGCGGCTGGTCTCCACGCGCCAGCCACCCTCGATGGGCGACAGGCCGGTGACCGCGGTGTCGAACTGGAACCGGACGCCGTTTTTCGCGGCGTTCTCCGCCAGGGCAAAGGTCAGCCCGAAGGGGCAGACGATGCCCCCGGTGGGGGCCCACAGGGCCGCGACGGCCTCATCGGCGACGTTCGGCTCCATCTCGCGCAGCTCCTCGCGCCCGATGATGCGCAGCCCCTCCACCCCGTTGGCCACGCCGTTCTGGTACAGCGCCTCCAGCTGGGGGCGGTCCTCCTCGCGCAGGCAGACCACCAGGCTGCCGCACTGCCGGTAGGCAAAGTCCAGCTCTTTCGCGAGGGCGGGCATCAGTTTGCTGCCCTCCACGTTCAATTTGGCCATCAGGGTGCCGTGGGCCGCGTCAAAGCCGGCGTGGACGATGGCGCTGTTGGCCTTGGTGGTGCCGCAGCACACGTCCTCTTCCTTATCCAGGACCAGGATGCTGGCCTGGTAGCGGGCCAGCTCCCGCGCGATGGCGCAGCCGGACACCCCCGCGCCGATGATGATCACATCAAGCATAGCAATTCCTTCCTTGTTCTCTCTTCGTTGCTTCTCTCATTCCTCGTCCAGGGCCCAGTGCTGGGCGCAGCGCACGGCCTTTTTCCAGCCGCGCAGGCGCTTGGCGCGCGCCTCCTGGCTGATGGCGGGCAGGTAGGTGCAGTCCACGGCCCAGTTGTGGGCCACCTCGTCCGTGCTCTTCCAGTAGCCGACCGCGAGGCCCGCCAGGTACGCCGCGCCAAGGGCGGTGGTCTCCAGACATTTGGGCCGCAGCACCGGCATGCCCGAAATATCCGCCATGGTCTGCAGGATGTAGTTGTTGGCCGACGCGCCGCCGTCCACACGCAGGCTGCTCATCTTCAGGCCGGCGTCGGCCTCCATCGCGCGCAGCACGTCGTTGACCTGGTAGCACAGGCTGTCCAGCGTGGCGCGGATGATGTGGTATTTGTTGCAGCCCCGCGTCAGCCCGACGATGGCCCCGCGGGCGTACTGGTCCCAGTAGGGCGCGCCCAAACCCGTGAAGGCCGGCACCACGTAGCAGCCGTTCGTGTCCTGCACCTTGCCGGCCATGTATTCGGAGTCGCGGGCCTCTTCCAGCAGCCGCAGCTCGTCCCGCAGCCACTGGATGGCCGCGCCGGCCACGAAGATGGAGCCCTCGAGGGCGTAGTGCACCTTGCCGTCGAGGCCCCAGGCGATGGTGGTGACCAGGCCGTTCTTCGAAAAGACAGGCGTCTCGCCGGTGTTCATCAGCATGAAGCCGCCGGTGCCGAAGGTGTTCTTCGCCTCGCCCGGGGCCCAGCAGGTCTGCCCGAAGAGCGCCGCCTGCTGGTCGCCCGCCGCCCCCGCGATCTTGATGCCGTCCCCGAAGTGCATCGGGTCCGCATACTCGTAAAAGCAGCTGGAGGGCATCGGCTTCGGCAGCATGCAGCGGGGGATGTCCAGCTCCGTCAAAATCTCGTCGTCCCAGTCGAGGGTGTGGATGTTGAACATCATCGTGCGGCTGGCGTTGGAATAATCCGTCACGTGGATCTTGCCGCAGGTCAGCTTCCAGATCAGCCAGGTCTCCACCGTGCCGAACAAAAGCTGCCCGGCCTCGGCCTTTTCCCGCGCGCCGGGGACGTTGTCCAAGATCCATTTCAGCTTCGTGGCCGAAAAGTACGC
>CALXGZ010000060.1 GCA_944387975.1 uncultured Faecalibacterium sp. | reverse complement strand
GGCACCGCCGTCGGCCTGATGGACCTGCTGGGCATCAAGTCCAACCGGACGGCCAGCGTGGCCCTGATCCAGAACGCCCGCTCGGCCAAGTCCCCCACCGGCCGCAAGGACATCATCAAGGTGGAGGGCGACGCCTCCTGGCTGAACCTGGACGTGCTGGCCTACCTCGACCCCAACATCACGGTGACCACCATCCAGGACGGCAAGGCCGTCCGCAAGGAAAAGCCCCAGCCCCCCCGCCGCCTGGTGAACATCGTGCGCTGCCGCAACCCGCGCTGCATCTCCACCATCGAGGAGGAGTGCGACCAGATCTTTGAACTGAGCGCGAACGGCAAGTACCGCTGCATCTACTGCGAGCAGGAGCTGCAGGTCAAACGGGACTAACGCAACCACAAAAAACGCCCCCCGCAGCGCGGCGCTGCGGGGGGCGTTTTGCGTACAGGCTCAGCCGGCGTTGTCGATGGGGATGAACTCCAGCTTCAGCTTCATGCCAAGGCCTGCGGCCAGGCGCTTGAGGGTGCGCAGGGAGGGGTTGGCGGTGGCGTTTTCCAGGCGGCTGATATTCGCCTGGTTGATGCCGGTGGCCTCGGCGAGCTCCGCCTGGGTCATGTGCTTGGCCTCCCGCCCCTCGATGATGGCGCGGATGATCTGGAACTCAGGCTCCAGCGCGTCCCACTCCTTTTTGAATTCGGGGTCCTGCAACTTTTCTTCAAGATACGCATCGAATGTCATGGGTTCTTTCATCTCTTCTCAGCCTCCTTCTGCTGGTATTCCGCTCTGTACCGTTTGGCCCGTTCTATTTCCGCCGGCGGCGTTTTTGGCGTCTTTTTGGTAAAGCCGTTGGTCAGGATCACTTTTTGCCCATCGTTGAAAAAATATAAAACGCGTGTGATGTTGCCTTCCTGTTGGGCCCGGATCTGGAAGATCCCATCCTGCAAATATTCTGAGTAGGGCATCCGCACCTGCCCGCCATATTCCCGCAGCATGGCAATGATCTTGATGAGGCGTGACTGCATTTTCAGCGAGAGGCTGTCAATAAACTCGCGAGCCGGTTGGCTGCCATCTTCCTTGGTAAAGAAAACGATCTCATAATTGGCCATGGTTCCACCACACTTCCTGTTCCTTTGCTTTTATTATATGCTTTTTATGCCATATTGTCAAGCCTACGCGAGATTTCACCCACCGCAGATCAGCTCGCGCATCACCTTCATGGCGGTGGAGCGGGGGCGGGCGGCGTCCTCCACCAGGCTGATGGCGCGCTCGGGGATGGGCTGGTCCAGCTGGATGCTGAACAGCTCGCCCCGGGCGATGCGCGGGGCCGCCAGCTGCGCCGGGTAGAAGCCGACGCCCAGGCCGTGCTCCACCATGGGCAGGATCTGGTCCATCGTCGCGGCCTCGACGTCCACGCGGAAGGGCTGGCCGTGGGTGTTGAAAAAGTCCTGGTAAAAGGCATAGGTGCTGGTGTCCTCGCCCAGGCAGACCAGCGGGCAGCGGGCCAGCTCCGCCAGGGTGCAGCGGCGCGCGGCCAGCTCGCTGTAGGCCGGGCCGCAGACCGCTATCTCGGCAAAGCGCAGCAACTCGGTCTGCTGCAGGCTGCGGCCGGTCAGCTGCGGGGTGGTGATGACGGCAAAGTCGCTCTCGCCCTCCCGCAGGCGCTCGATGGCCTGGGGCGTGGTCTCGTTGGTGATGCGCAGGTGCACGCCCGGGTAGCGCGCGCGGAACAGCGAGAGCTTGTCCAGCAGGATCATATGCAGCGCCGCCTCGCTGGCGCTGATGGACAGGCTGCCGCTTTCCAGGCTGCCGTCCCGGCGGATCTCGTCCTCGCCCAGGCGCAGCTGCTCCACCGCCGCCGACACCCGCCGGTAAAAGCGCTGGCCCTCCGGCGTCAGGGTGACGCCCTTGTTCGAGCGGTGGAACAGCTTGCAGCCCAGCTCCTGCTCAAGGTTCTTCATGCAGCGGGTGATGTTGGGCTGGTTGTTCTGCAGCACCTCGGCCGCGCGGGTAAAGCTGCGGCATTGGGCTACCACGTAGAAGATGCGGTAATAATCATAGTTGATGGTCATAGAAGATTTCCTTTATTTTGAACGGATTGTGCTCAGTTTGCCATACAAAAATGCTATCGTCAGCATATTAAGAAGATATTTTACAATTCCTATTAGTAATAGTATAATACGCTCGACCCAAAATTGCAATTTGCCGGGCTGATCTTTCAGTTTGTCCGTGCAGGATTGCTGGATCGATCGATATTTGATATGAAAGGTACGAAAGGAGTCTTTCCAAAACCATGAAGCAGAATAAGCGCAAACTTATCCTGTGGGCAGCCCTCATCGTGGTTCTGCTGGCTGCTTCGCTTTTGACCGGCACACCCGGCGGCGAAAGCGAGAGCGTGCAGGAAGTCATGCGGGACGCCGTCCTCCATGAGAGCGGCCAGGTGAGCCTGTTCGGGATCAAGGATGTCAACCCGGGGCTGATCTCAGCCTATGCGGTGACGGCTTTGCTGCTGGTGCTGGCTGCCTGCCTGCGCATCGCCGCGGTGCCGCGCTTCCAGGATGTGCCGGGCAAGCTGCAAATGCTGCTGGAGCTGTGGGTCGGCACCTTCAGCGGCATGGCTGAGAAAAACAGCCCCCACCACAACAAAGTGCTGGGCCCCTACCTGTTCGGGGCGGGCACGTATATCTTCGTCAGCACCCTGTTCGAGATGCTGGGCCTGCAGGCCGTCACCACCGCGGGGCATTCCATCGCGCTGCCGGCGCCCCTGTCCGACGTCAACGGCGCCATCGCGATGGGCGTGCTGTCCTACCTGTTCATCATGTCGGGCGGCGTCGGCGCGGTGGGCCTGCGCGGCGTGGGCCGCACCCTCAAGGAGTTCTCGCTGCCCATCTCGATGAGCTTCCGTCTGTTCGGCGCGCTGCTGAGCGGCCTGCTGGTGACGGAGCTGGTCTACTTCTATATCACCCTCAGCTTTGTGCTGCCGGTCATCGTGGGCGTCCTGTTCACGCTGCTGCACGCGCTGATCCAGAGCTACGTGCTGACCATGCTGGTGGCCCTGTATTACGGCGAAGTGTCCGAGCCTGTCGTGCCCAAAGCCAAACCCAACAAGAAAACCAACAAGGCCCTCGCGGCCTGATCTTTCAGGAGGAATTACCATGAAAACGCTCAACATCAAAAAAGCCCTCTCCGCCCTGCTGGTGATGCTGCTGCTCACCTTCGCCGTGGCCGTCCCCGCCTTCGCAGCCGAAGGGGACGACGCCGCTTCCACCACCGCCATCAGCGCCGAGGCCGCCGAGGCTGAGGCCGAGGGCATGACCACCTCCGGCAAGGCCTACGCCTGCGCCATCGCCGTGGGCATCGCCGCCGCCGGCGGCGCCGTCGCCATGGGCATCCTCGGCGCCAAGTCCTCCGAGAGCATCGCCCGCCAGCCCGAGGCCGAAGGCAAGATCCG